>JALWOO010000343.1 GCA_027083485.1 Amylibacter sp.
ATACGGCACTGCTTATCGCGAAAAAACCGCCATCTTGCAGGCCAAAGCACAGGGAAAAACCCATGGATAATTTCGAAGTTCGCTTTAGTGGCAGTGGCGGTCAAGGGTTGATCCTGTCAGCAAAACTATTGTCTGCGGCCCTGATTGCCGAAGGCTTCAACGTCTCCCAATCCCAAAGCTATGAACCGGTGTCCCGTGGCGGCATGAGCCGGGCCGATCTGGTGGTCAGCAAAGGTCAGCCCGCCTTCCCCCTGACGCGCGGTCTGGATTTTCTGCTGATCCTCGATGGGGCCGCAGCACAGGCCTCCACTGGTTTGCTGAGCGCGAAAACACTGGTTATGGTGGATCGCGAAAGGGTGCCGACACCGCCCAAAGGGGATTTCACCCTGATCGCCCTCCCCTTTGTCGAAAGCGCGCGCCAGCTTGGCAATAAACGCATCGCCAATATCATCGCCTTAAGCGCGCTTGTCGCCCGCACAGGTATTTGCCCTCTCCAGACGCTCAAAGACACCGTACAGCAAAAATCCCCCCCCAAATTTGCCCGCCTGAACCAAGAGGCCTGTGCCCTTGGAATCGAACTTGGCTCGATCAACGAACCGGCATAACGGGGGCAAAACAAGGAGGTGTAAACCGGTCGGGCATACTGTTTTCCTGAACTGGAAAACCAGTTTCAACAAAAAGCCAATACGGGATTTAAATGGTGCCCGGGGGCGGATTTGAACCACCGACACGAGGATTTTCAGTCCACTGCTCTACCCCTGAGCTACCCGGGCACGGGTAAGGTTTTAACCTTGGGTGCGCGCGTTTTAGGGCAGGGTTTCGCCGCGCGCAAGAGGCTTTTTCAGATTAATGCAAATTGTTTTGCATCGGGGTCAAATCTGTTGAAACACCGTCTTCTTCGTCGCTCCCGCCGCCGGGAATTGCGTAGGATCCGTTCAGCCATTTGGCCAAATCCACATCGGCACAGCGTTTGGAGCAGAAAGGGCGGTATTTCGGGTCGGCGTCTTTGTCACAAATCGGGCAGCTCATCGGGGCAGAACCTCGCTCAAAGGGATGCGTTCACGTTTTCTTTGCAATTCAAAATGGCCCAGCGGCGTCCAGCCCACCAGCACCGTATCAATGCCATCCGCGCGCAGCGCCCGCCCCAGCGCCTGTTCCAGCGCGCGCCGGTCCTTGCGCGGCATCGGCGCGAAATCGATCACGATCACCCCGCCCAACCCGCGCAAACGCAACTGTCGTGGCAGATCGCGGGCGGTGGCCATATTGGCCTTCAGCCCCGCCCCGAGCGATGAATCGCTGCCGGTATTCACATCCACCGCCACCAGCGCCGAGGTCGGCTCGATAATCATTGACCCGCCTTCGGGCAGCGGTGAAAGCGGCTCATAGAGCTGGTCAATCAAATCGCGCACACCGGACAATTCAATCGTCC
>JALWOO010000344.1 GCA_027083485.1 Amylibacter sp.
CATCATACGTGTCGCTTGATGGATAGGTGAATTGCGGATTTTCTAAGTTAGAAGTATCGGCACTTGATGACAAAACACCAAAATCCCAATGATATGAACTTGCATTGAAAGAATGATTAACTGCATTTGCTGTTAACGACTCACATGTATCTACCGATTCAAACGAGGCTATCGGCTCATTGATTACATTTATTTCTATTGTTGTGTCGGATTGACAACCATCATCTATTACGGTTACTGATATAAAATGAACACCTCCAATGGTATATTGAACACCTACAGGATTTTCATCAGATGTATTCCCGCCGATGGTTGAACTTCCAAACGACCAATTAAATGTAGCTGTATTCGAGTAGTGTCCCGACAACATAAAATCATACGAGTTACCTATTTTGCATTGAATGGGTTGTGGTGTTGATATAGATAAATTCATCGGTAGTTTTACTGTATATTCAGCAGTTGTTGTATCGACACAATGGTCGGTGCTACCGATTAATTCAACGGTATATACTCCTTCTGAATCGTAGGTATAAGTAGGTGTAGCAACATTAGAGGTGTCTGACGTGATTGAAGCGTCTCCAAAATCCCAATGGTAATAGTCTGTGTTTTGCGAATTGTTAACTGCCGTTACCGTCAATCCGTTACAATTACTTACGTCTTCTATGGATAAATTTGGCATTGCATATACCTCGACTTGCTGTGTGAAATCACGGCTACACCCTCTATCGTTTACCGTTGATGTTACGGTATATGTACCTGCACTCAAGTATTCTACATTAGTAGGATTTTGAGCAACAGAAGCCATTGGATTAGAAGCACCACCAAAGTCCCAATCAAAAGTAGCTCCATTGGTAAAATTACCATTAATAGCAAAATCAAAACTGTTTCCCTCAAAGCATTGTCCTGCCACAGCATCCACACTACCTTGGATTGGATATTGAACACTATAAACCGCTGTTGAAGTGTCAGCACATGGCCAACCTGGGTTTGCAATCAACATTACTTCGTAATTTCCTGTATCTGGATAGGTATAAGTCGGCTCTTCTAAAATAGAAGTATCGCTATCAATACCAGGTACTCCAAAATCCCAAAACCAAAACGTACCATTAACGCTGTTATTCTGAAATTCCATAGTATAACCATCACACAAAATCGTTTGACTAGGAACGGCTGAAATCACAGTTGAGGAACAAGTAACAACAGTAAACTGAAAATCCCTCAAGGTTGTATTTATCAACTGACCGTTTCTGTATTCTTTTACACATATTCCTACGACATAAACTCCGTTTGTCGTTGGTGTACACGTTAACTCACCTGTATTGGGGTCAATCTGCAAATTCTGTGTTCCATTAATCTGATTATTCACTCCGTAACCCGACGACCATGTAATATTGGTATAAGGGCCTCCATTAGGAGGTTGGGGC
>JALWOO010000345.1 GCA_027083485.1 Amylibacter sp.
AACCTGATCGGCAGCGAAGCCACCGACATACAGGCGCTCACATCGGACCCGGGCATCGGCCTGCACCTCTATGGCAAGGCAGAGGCCAAGGCAGGCCGCAAAATGGGTCATATCAACAAACTGGTCCGGTGATTCTGCAAAGGGTCAACCCTCGCGCAGCGACCCGCGCCAGCGGGCTCGGGGTTGAGGCTTTGAAGAATCGCCACAGCACAATCGAACGGGCGCATTCAGGGCAGACCTGTCCCTGAATCGCCTCTCGGCAGAATCCCCTTTCCCGAAATCCGCGCCGCGCTGGCAAGCCGGATACAGACCCGCCGTAACTTCCACATTTTGCGCAGCAAAATGCCACCCCCAACAAATCAAGGGAATGTGCCATTCACGCAGATTTGGCGGGAGCTTCCCTAAGCCGCCCTCATTCATCCCGCCCCCGATCAGGACCAAAATTCGCTCAAACCAGCGTTTCAGAATTAATCGGTTCCGCCCCTAACTCCGCGGATCGTCGATCAGCGGTGTCGGTTTTGCCAGCACGCGAATGTCTTCCGGTTTTTTGATCGACACCTTGTTGCCGTCGATTTCAACGCCATAAGGGCGCAGTGCCTTGATTGCGCGGGACAGGTTTTCCGGTGTCATACCCAGAATAGACGCCAACCGGCGTTTTTCCACGGAGAGGGTAAAAGTTTCACTGCCCCCCATTTTCTTTTGCAATTTCAACAGGTAATTGGCCAGCCGTTCAATAGAGCTGCGCAATTTCAGCCCTTTAACGCCTTTGATCACCCCGCGATAGCAATAGGCCAGCTCCATCACCACCGCGCGGGCAAAGGCGTGGTCTTTTTCGAACACCGCGCGCACGTCTTCGGCCGGAATCATGATCACCCGCGAGCGTTCAAGCGTGCGGGCGGACATCAGGTTTGGCGCGTCGCGAATGGCAGCTGCCAGAATGAACGTGGCCCCTTCGCGCAAAATGGTCATCGTGGTTTCCCGGTCATTCCAGTTGGCCAGCAGTTCTACCGACCCATCCACCACAATATGAAGAAAATCGCAGGGGTCGCCTTCGACGATCAATTCCATATGCGGCGGGAAATTCTGCACATAGGCCCCGCGCACAAGCTCGGTAAAGCTTTCCTCTGCCATTTCGTTGAACAAAGGAAGGGATCGAATCGCCGGAATGTCACTGTCACGCATGGGGGTGCTCATTTTGCTACGTTTGATATTTATCAATTACATTACCCCCCAAAGTCAAGCGATCAACTGTCACATGTCCTCTTGCAACCTGAAAAAACCGGCCCGCCGAATCCATAAATGTTGTAACCTATTTATTTTAAATGACTTTTCACCTGAACTTGACGAAAATCAAGTATTCAACACCCTGACTCCTGTGTAGTGTGCAGAGGCGCAAGGCGCTTGTCGCGCAACTATAACGTGG
>JALWOO010000346.1 GCA_027083485.1 Amylibacter sp.
CCGGTTTTCGGTGGTTTGTGTTGGGCATTTCCACGGCGGTCTGGCGATTGCGGGCGTGTTTGCCTGTATGATGTTTGCGGCCTTGTCCGGCTCTTCTCCGGCAACGGTTGTGGCCATCGGCTCGATCGTAATCGCGGGTATGAAAGAAGTCGGCTATACCAAGGAATTCGCTGCTGGCGTGATTTGTAATGCCGGTACGCTCGGCATCCTGATCCCGCCGTCGATTGTGATGGTGGTTTACGCCGCTTCTGTAGAAGTATCCGTTGGCCGTATGTTCCTGGCCGGTGTCATTCCGGGCCTCTTGGCTGGTTTCATGCTGATGTTGGGCATTTACGTGATGGCGCGTATGCAAAACCTGCCCAAGGGCGAGCGCGCCAGTTGGGGCGAGCGTTTTGTTGCCGCCAAAGAGGCCGGTTGGGGTCTGTTCCTGATCGTGATCATTCTGGGCGGTATCTATGGCGGTATCTTTACCCCGACCGAAGCCGCTGCTGTTGCCGCGATTTATGCCTGGATCGTTGCCAGCTTTATCTATCGCGATATGGGGCCATTGGCGACAGCAGAAGGGCAAGCCAACACCAGCTTGTTTAAAAAACCATGGGCGCTGATTACCGCGTTTTGGCATAAAGACACAATCGATACTCTGTTTGATGCTGGCAAGCTGACTGTGACCCTGTTGTTTGTGATCGCCAATGCGCTGATCCTGAAACACGTGTTGACCGATGAACAGGTGCCTCAGCAAATCACCGAAGCCATGTTGGGGGCCGGGCTTGGCCCCGTAACCTTCCTGATTGTGGTCAACGTGATCCTCTTGATTGGTGGTCAGTTTATGGAGCCATCGGGATTGTTGGTAATTGTGGCACCTTTGGTGTTTCCAATTGCCATTGAACTGGGGATTGATCCGATCCATTTGGGCATCATCATGGTGGTGAACATGGAAATCGGCATGATCACCCCGCCGGTTGGTCTGAACCTGTTTGTGACTTCAGGCGTGGCCGGAATGCCAATGATGGCGGTGGTGCGGGCGGCGCTGCCGTTCCTTGCGATCCTGTTCGTGTTCCTGATTATGGTTACCTACATTCCATTCCTTTCGACCTTCTTGCCCAATATGATTATGGGGCCGGAGATCATCACGAAGTAGGGGGCGGAGTAGCAATACTCCGTTGGGAGGGGGCGCGACGCAGGTTGCGCCCCTTCTTTATTGGATTGTCTCTATGGCCCGACACGGGTGATGCGCAGATGGCCTTGGTTGTCGTTATAGACACTGACCTGAAAAGGATAACCGCCAATGGCCCATTGTAACAGCTGGCTGGTGGTGCCGGATGATGTACGCAGCCGGCACTGGCCTAGTGTGCATCGGGTTTCCAGAAAGCTGGCCCCTTCATCCACCAACATCAGCTTGCGTGGCTCATTGGGGCGCAAGG
>JALWOO010000347.1 GCA_027083485.1 Amylibacter sp.
GTGCCACGGGATGCGGATGATCTGGCGGCGATTCTGTATACTTCGGGGACCACAGGGCGTTCCAAGGGCGCGATGCTGACCCATAAGGCTTTGGCCTCCAACTCACAGGTGCTGAAGGACTACTGGCAATTCACCTGCGATGATGTGCTGATTCATGCGCTGCCGATTTTTCACACACACGGCTTGTTTGTGGCGACAAACATCACGTTGATGGCTGGCGCGGCAATGGTGTTCCTGAATAAATTCGACCCGGAAACCGTTTGCCACTATATGCCGGAGGCCACGGCACTTATGGGGGTTCCGACCTTTTACGTGCGTTTGCTGAAAATACCGAACCTGACCGAGGCCTCCCGCAAAATGCGGTTGTTTATCTCCGGTTCTGCGCCTTTGTTGGCGGAAACCCATGATCTGTGGCGCGAAAAAACCGGCCATGCGATTTTGGAACGCTACGGGATGACCGAAACCAATATGAACACATCCAACCCCTACGATGGTGAGCGGCGTGCGGGGACGGTGGGGTTTCCTTTGCCGGGGGTGGAGTTGAAAATTTGCGATCCCGAAACCGGCGCGGAACTGCCCCAAGGCGAGATCGGCGTGCTGGAAGTGCGCGGGGACAATGTGTTTGCCGGCTACTGGCAGATGCCGGAAAAAACCGCCGCCGAATTGCGCGAGGACGGGTTTTTTATCACCGGTGATCTGGGGCTGATTGACGATCAGGGCTATGTGCAGATTGTCGGGCGGGGCAAGGACCTTATTATTACCGGCGGTTATAATGTCTATCCCAAAGAGGTGGAGTTGCTGATTGACGAGCTGCCCGGAGTGGACGAAAGCGCGGTCATTGCCGTGCCCGATGCCGATTTTGGCGAGGCCGTCGCCGCGATTGTGGTGGCCAAGGAAGGGGTGGAACTGATACCAGAAGCTATACAGGCCGGTATCGCAGGCAAGCTGGCCCGCTTTAAACAACCGCGTTATGTGGAGATTGTGGATGCTTTGCCGCGCAATACCATGGGCAAGGTGCAGAAAAATGCCCTGCGTGAAGAATACAAAGCCCTTGGGGCTAAAGCATTTCGCGTTTTGCCTGAGCCACCAAGCATCACCTAACGCGTTGAAATCTTTGTTTTCAGGCAGCGTTAGGTGATTCAGGTTTAACGCGAAATGCTCTATGCCGAAATAAAACCGTTTGTTTTTACAACATTCAATAGCGCGGCAAGGCTTTCCTCCTCGGTGGCGTTCGAGGTGTCCAGCTGCGCATCGGCGCGTTTATACTGTTCTTCTCGGCTGGCCAGAATGTTGCGTAACTCCTTCATGGCATTAGGGTTTCCTGCCATCGGGCGTTCATCCCCCTGCGCGCGCACCCGGTTCATGTGATCTTCCGGCGTGGCGTGCAGCCAGACCGTGTGGTAATGGTCCAGCAGGTAATTGAATGTATCGCTTTGCGCCGCGATCCCCCCCGCCACCGCGAGGATGAGCGTGTCATGGGTGGCAACGATGCGTTCCACGGCCTGATGTTCCAGCAAGCGATAGCCTTCCTGGCCATAAAGCGCGATGACCTCGTTTACGGGCATGCCGCTGGATTGCTCTATTTCGTGGTTCAGCTCCAGAAACGGGCTGTTCAGCTGGTTGGCAAGCCCTGCGCCAAGGGTGGATTTTCCGGCCCCCCGCAGGCCGATCAACGCAATCCGGTTGGCCTTGCGTTCTGACGGTTTGCCGGGTTGCAGTACCTGCAAGACCTCCTGACGCTGTTGTTGGGTGGCGCGTTGAAACAACAACATGGCGCGCGCGGTATCGGATTGCCACGGGTCATCCGGACTGACCAGCCATTCAATGCCGAATTCCAGTGCCTGCGCCACCCGCAACAAAAGGCCAATCGAAATATTGCCATGTCCGGTTTCAAGCTGTGCCAGATACCGCTGGGATACGCCGGATCGTTCGGCCAAAACGCGGCGCGACATACCCTTTTTCTGGCGCGCATTGCGTACCCGTTGCCCCACCAATTCAAGGAAATGTGCCGTGTCTGTATTGGTATCGGCTGTGGGGGTAACAGAGCCGCTAAAGGTGACGATCTCGCTCATGCGTCAGTAGGTTTCAACATGATAGCGCCCGCTTGATCGCATGGCGTCGCGGATTTCAGCCCAGTCTTTGCCTGCCTTTTGGGCGATTTTTGCAAAGCTCTGCTCTACGCCGGTTTCCATCGCCTTCAGGCCGCAGATGTAGATATAGGTGTTTTCATCCCCGAGCATCGCTGCCAAGGAGTCGCCTGCTTCCAATAGCCGGTCCTGAACGTATTTTTTCGGGCTGTTTTCAGCGCGGCTAAAGGCGAAATGCTTGGCAAGGAAGCTGTCGGGGACTTTGTCCAGCGGGCCAAAATAGGGCAGGGATTCCGGTGTTCGCGCCCCGAAAAACAGGTGCAGCGCACCCGTCAATTTTGGCATCACCCTTTGGTGGCGCATGGTAAAGGCCCGAAACGGGGCGGAACCGGTGCCGGTGCAAATCATAATCAGGCGCGCCTGTGGATCGTCCGGCATCAGGAATGTGGTGCCATATGGTCCCGAAAGCCCGATCTGCGCGCCTTTTTCGAGGTCGCACAGATAGTTGGAGCAAACACCTTTTTCCTCACGTTTCACCGTGAGCGACAGGTTGTTGGTGTTGGGCCGTTCGCCGTCGCGCGGGCTGGAAATGGAATACAGGCGCGGGGCAAACGGGCGGCCATTTTCATCGGTGCCCGGTGGCGTGATCCCGACGGATTGCCCCTCCAGCACCGGAAAACCGGTGTTGCCAAGGTTAAGGATAATATGGCGAATGTCCGTGTCGGAACCCGGGGCCGTCAGGCGGTAATTTCCCTGAACCTCTGCCATAACAGGTTGGCGCGGGGGAAACAGGTTTACCGCAGGTTTGCTCGCCGAAGCGGGCGCAAGGCTTTGCCCCCCTGTGCCGCTATGGGCGGCCTCCATCAGGGCGGCAACATCCGCGTCTATGGCTTCTATGCTGTTGTCGCCGGTGGTATCTATGTCTTCTTGTTCCGGCAGTTCCAGCCATTCAAATTGTTCAGCCAGTGAATAAGGGCTTTGCACCACGCGCCAGTTGTCGATTGATCCGGTCGGGCAGGGCAGAATGCAATCCATGCACCCCTCACAGATTTCGGCATCCACCACGACGTTGTCGTCATTGTGGGTGATGGCGTCAATCGGGCACATTTCCTCGCAGGTGTAACAGCGAATGCAGAGCTCCGGATCAATCAGATGTTGTTTGATGACAGCGCCCATATTGGCCCCTTTGTGGTAAAGCAAAGGCCGCAGTGGCCTTTGCGAGGTTGGATGTTACGCCATATACAGCTTAACGTATTCGTAATCACCCGGTTTGTTGTCGATGCCCACACGGGGCGGTGCGATCCAGCCCGCATATTCACCGGGCGTGTGGACCGGTGCCATCAGTGACTGAATGAAATCGCCGTCGGCCTTGGAGGGCAGCCATTCATCACGCTGTTGCACCCATTCATCCGGCGAGATTACGGTGCCTTCCGGTGTGATGGGCGCATCCTTGAACACGCCGATTTTCCGGTGAAACCCTTCGTGCGGCAGTTCCAGCGCGAAATCTATGCCTGCTTTTTTGATGATTGCATTCCAGCGTTTCACACCGCCCGCGGCATCGCGCGAATAATCATCCCGCAGGCGCATGTTGATCGCGGTCAGGGCCGGAACGTCCTTGAGCAGAATTTTCCCGTCCGTGTATTCGGAAACCGGATAGGTGTCATTGTGCAGCTGGTGGTCATCATCGATTTTGATTTCCTGATAGCGCCCCTTGATCCCCGAATTAAAGGCGTTAGCCGCGTTGGTGGAGACTTCCTGACCAAACAGATCGAGCGACAGCGTATAATGCAGGTTCAGCTTTTTACGGATGGTCGGCAGGTCAATCACCCCGAGCGCGCGAATCTTGTCGATGTCGAACGGATCGGTGATACCGGCCGCATTCATGGCTTCGCAGGTGCGTTGAATGGTACGGCCAACGCCGGTTTCACCCACAAACATATGGTGGGCTTCTTCGGTCAGCATGAAACGGCAGGTCCGCGACAAGGGGTCAAAACCGGACTGCGCCAATGCTTCGAGCTGCATTTTCCCGTCACGATCGGTGAAATAGGTGAACATGAAGAATGACAACCAGTCGGGTGTTTCTTCGTTGAAAGCCCCCAACATCCGTGGTTTTTCATCGGAACCTGATTGGCGCTTTAGCAGTTCGTTTGCTTCTTCGCGACCATCCGCGCCAAAGTATTTCTGCAACAAATAAACCATGGCCCAAAGGTGCCGGCCCTCCTCGACATTCACCTGAAACAGGTTGCGCATGTCATATAATGACGGGGCTGTTTTGCCTAAAAAACGCTGCTGTTCGACAGATGCAGGTTCGGTGTCGCCTTGAATAACGATGAGCCGGCGCAGTAATGAGCGATATTCGCCCGGCACTTCCTGCCATGCAGGTTCTCCCAAATGCTGACCACAAGGGATTTTTCGGCCCTCAACCTGTGGTGCCAACAAAATGCCCCAGCGGTATTCGGGCATTTTTACGTAATCAAATTTCGCCCATCCTTTGGGGTCCACACTAATCGCTGTGCGCAGGTAAACCAGATCTTCCAGAAAACCGTCGGGGCCGCTGCCTTTCCACCAGTCAATGTAACCGGGGTGCCATTTTTCCAAAGCCTTGAGCACCCGCCGGTCACTGGAAAGCCCAATGTTGTTCGGAATTTGGGTATCGTAACTGACGTCCATTATATTGGCCATTTTAGCTCTCCTGTTGGGGTGTTTTATACACGGCGTTTGTCATATTCACCGCGCACGCCGGTGCCATAGCGCTGCAAGGCACCGTTTTCGCCGACCGCATTGGGGCGCTGGAATATCCAGTTTTGCCATGCCGTCAAACGCCCGAAAATGCGGGTTTCCATGGTTTCCGGTCCTGGAAACCGCAAATTGGCCTCCATGCCGGTCAAGGCATCGGGGGAGAAACTGGCGCGTTCTTCAAGGAACACGCGGATTTCATCCTCCCAATCGATGTCATCATAGGCAAAGGTAACCAGCCCCATTGCGTTGGCTTCCTCTGCTTCCAAAGGGTGATCAATTACTGTTTCAGCCTGTTCGATATGCTCCGGATTGCCCAGAAAACGGGTTTGCAAACGGGTGAGGTCATTGGACATGGGGTAAAGGCCAAAGTTGGCTTTTGTCAGGCAAATACGGGCAACGGGGCGATTGTCTCCTTCAAATTCGCCCTCCGCCATATATGACCGATCCACGGCAAACAACAATTCGGCCAATGTTCCGACAAAGCAGGATCCCGGCTCCACGAGGGCCACCAGGGACCGCGACGTAAGGTCCACCCGTTTCAGCACACGCTTCCAGAAAAGCAGGATTTCATTGGCCAGCCAATTATCCCGATTTTCCAGCAACATATTTTCATGCGCACGCACAAGGTCAGGGTCGCCAGCGGTTTTGAAAACCAGCACGCCAACTTCGAGTTCGTTAAAACGAAGGTGCAATAAGGCATCGTCCAATTCCCGCGCGGCGCGCAGCATCCATGTCTTTGCTCCTAGGGTATGCAAATCCTCAGCCGTCTTGGGCGCAAGAGAATCCGGGCCGGAAAGGGTGATAATCGCGGTGCCCGCTTTGCGATCCAATGCTACGTCCACTGTGGAATAGCTAAAAGACCCGTCATCCTGCATTTCGCGCCCAAGGGGCGTTAAAGTGATACCTTTTTTTGTTTTTTTCAGCTTTGAACGACCTGCTATTTCCTGAGCGCGGTCGGCTACGGTAGCATCGAATTTTGAATTGGGAACCACTTCATCAACCAGATTCCACTTCAATGCTTTGGGGCCGCGCACGCCTTCTTCCATGCTACAAAAGACATCGGCCAGATCGCGCCGCATTTTGCGTTTGTCCGTGATCCGCGTGAGGCCACCCGTGCCAGGAAGAACCGCCAAAAGGGGGACTTCCGGCAAAGCGACACTGGAGCTTCCGTCGTCGGTCAGGATGATATGGTCACATGCAAGCGCTAATTCATAGCCGCCGCCGGCACAGGCTCCCTTTATTGCACATATATAAGGTTGGTTTGATTCTGCGCCCGCTGCTTCAAATGTATTGCGGGTTTCATTGGTGAACTTGCAAAAATTGACTTTATGGCTATGTGTTGCGCCACCTAGCATGCGAATATTGGCTCCGGCACAAAAAACATTGTCCTTGCCGGAACGCAGAATTACTGCGCCAATTTCCGGATGCTCAAAGCGCATACGCTGGACAATATCGGCAAGCTCGATGTCTACACTAAGGTCATATGAATTTAGTTTGAGTTGGTAGCCATCGAAAAGCCCGCCATTTTCATCAACATCCATAAATATGGTGGCGACGTCATTATTGTAGTTAATGCGCCAATGGCGATAGTCGGCGGGGGTTGTTTCAAACTGAATTGTGCGTGGCATATTTTATCTCAACAAGTAATTTCTGCATTATAATACATAATTCTTGTTACTATGCAATATACGGTCCAAGGGAAATTTTTTATTGATGGTGTTGATGTATTATATTTCCATTTCAAATTAATCTGAAATTTAACAATAGATTGTGTCTCTTTACGTCGCTTTAAGCCGCCTTCTGCTTGAAAAGTTTCCTTGATCAGGGATAAAGAATTTAATTCATGTTCAAGCTTAGGCAGCCTTCGGGTAGGGGAGGCGTAATGACAGAGCATAAGAGTTTTTTTATCTTGAGAGACCTGTTCCCCGAATTACCTGTTGGTGACTCTTTGGCTGTGGCCTCTTGCCCAAGTTTTTGACCTAATCCGCTGGAAATTACATCTAATACCGGCTTTTGTTTAAAGCCAGTATCGGAAAGAGCGGATAATATGGTAGAGGTTTTATTCGTGGGAGCTTTGACTTTCGTGTTGGGCGTAACCATGTTTTGTGGTGCCATCTGAAAGTTTGTTAGCAGAGACGTTTCTGTCCATGGCACCTGTTGTCCGCGAGTATTGACGACAACATCACGACGGACTCGCTTTAACATGAGTTCTATATCGATCCCGGGCGTTTCCAAATGGTCCAGCAGTGCACCTGTAAAGGGGCTATGAGGTCCATTTCCGTCATATGCAGTTTTTCCAGGTGTGGTAGCATAGCTAATCAAAGTGCCGATGCGCGCTTCATTGAGGGGGGGAGGCGAAGGCGAAAGAGATATGGTTTCGGCTGCCCCGGATTGCAAAGGGTTGTTTCGACAGGCATCTACGAAAATTAGATTGGTTCGCAACTCGGAATTTAATCCTGCTATGATTTCCTCTAGATTTATTGATTCTCTAATGTCAAAAAAACCATCTTTTCCAAAATCTGTTGGAAATAGATAGGTTTGACCGTCCAAGGTTGCGCCGTGACCGGCAAAGTAGAACAAAGCCGTGTCTGCATCCTCTGCACGTGATAAAAAGAATCTGATGGCTTTTCGAAGTTGGCGCTGGTCGACTTCGGTTGTTAAGAAAACTGTGAAACCCAGTGCGGATAAGCTTTGCCCTATGGCTTCTGCATCGCGGACGGGGTTTTGCAGTTGTTGCAAACCGGCATAGTTATCATTCCCTATTACCAACGCGACCCGGCGTTCCTGAGCAACAACACCTGATACTTTTCCTATTAGAACACATATGGAGATGAATAGAAAAATGACTGTTTTTTCAAGGGTTAAACTATTTAGGTGCATCCGCTGGAACTTTCTTTTGTGACAAACTCAACTCGCCGGTTTCGAGCGTCATCTCCCTTGATGTCTGGCAGCGGCCGGGTTTCACCAGCAGCTTCGATCATTAATCTGCTGGAAGGGATATTTCTCTTTGTTTTCAGATAGGTTGCCACGGTATTTGCCCGTCGCAGCGAAAGTCGTTTGTTATATTTTTTATCTCCGACGGTATCTGTGTGTCCAATAATTTTCAAACAGGTCGTCGACATGGCTTTTACCTTGAGGACATCAGATAAGCGATTGAGATGTTCCTTATACGCAGGTTCCAATTGGGCAGAATCAAAGGCGAAATGGATATAATAGCCATTTCCCGGTTTGGCTGCCGCCCGTGATGGTGATGTCTTCTCTTGGGGGGTAACACGCGGCGCGGCGGATGCGACCCGAAACGTTGGAGCAATCGGTCTTTGTTGTTTTGATGTGCGTGTTATTGGTCGCGATATTGTTGCGTTGGATTTTACAACATCGTCAATTCGCAATACAATTCCGCGGCTAAGCCCCGATTTCCTGTTGAGGCAATTACCGCTTGTTTCAGGTGAAAGAGCCAGATGGATTGCGCAGTTGTCCGCATCCAAGGGTAGTGCAATTGTTTGCTGGGCGAAACCGGCCGAACCGATCCCAAGTATTGTTGTGCATATAAAAAATATATTTCTTATCGGCATTGTGAGCCCTCCGTTGAGGGCAGGTTAAACCAATATGTTGAACAGAAGGTTACGGCGTAAATATGATTTTTTTAGGATGACAATAATTTGGTAGGGATTTTGTGAAATGAAGATGTGAGACGAAGGTTGAACATCACATGAACACACAAGTGACTTTAGTAAAGATTACCTCAGGCCGCAAGAGTTGGCTTGATGCCCTGCGTCTTGTTGCTGGATGCATTGTTGCAGGATTACATACCTTGTTTGTCCGTAAAAGAAAGCACCGGCTTACAGTTCAACGCCCCTCAGACCTCAATCATATAAAGAAAGAAATGCAATGAAACTAATGGTAAATAAATACGGTGAAGTGACAATAGCAACTCTGGAAGAAACACGACTTGATGCTGCTTTGTCGGTCCGGTTTAAAGAGGGGATGCGAGAGGTAGCCGAAAGCGAAGCAGACGATGTCGTTCTGGACCTTAGCCAAGTAATGTTTATGGACAGCTCCGGGCTGGGTGCTGTGGTCGCGGTGATGAAAATGATGGGCCGTGAAAAAACCTTTCGAATCGCCGGGTTAACTCCCGCAGTGGACAAGGTATTCAAGCTCACACGGATGGATAGTGTCTTTAAAATTCTGGATTCAGCAGATGACGCATTGCATGATTCCAGCCATTCGACAGGCTAATTCAGTCATTCTTTCTATTACTGTCAAAGGAAATGTATTCTTGCTTTATTCAAACAAGATAAAAAGCCGCCAGCCTGCAGTGACTTGTGTTGTTGCGGGCATGGAGCGAACGCTTTTGGACAATGGTATTGAAGAGGAACTGACAAGTGAAATTTGTCTGGTCGTCGCCGAGGCGCTAAACAATGTTGTGGAGCACGCATATAAATATGCGGAAGATGGGGATATTGAGATTGATGTATTGCTGGAAAAATCAATGCTTACAATTGAAATCAATGATTTTGGACCCGCGTTCGACCTTCCGGCAGTTTCTGGCCCTACAGAAATTAACGAACAACAGCTGGAAAACCTTCCCGAAGGTGGTTTCGGCTGGAAACTAATTCTGATGCTTATGGATGTCGTGTCGCTTAAGCGTCGAGATAACCGAAATTATTTAACGCTAAGAAAGAAAATCGTTACTGCTTCTTGTTAGCCCAGGATCTGTTGGCGCTGAATAGCACTGGCTAATTTTGTTAAAGAGGGCATGCATTCAACGCTTGATCAAAATACAATAGGGAATAAACTGCCTTAAATCCAATCACAGAGACTGGAACCCTTTTTGAAGATCGCTGTTATTGGCAATTCGCACATTGCTGCCGTCAAATATGCTTGGGAAGACCGGAAAATAAAGGAGCATGAGCTGACTTGGTTTGGCCTTGCTGCGCGTGATATGAGCGCCTTGTTTCCGCAGGACAAGTGCCTCGTGATTGATGATGAACTGGGAATGAAGCAACTGGCCCATCAATCCGGTAGGACAGGTGGTATATGTACTTCAGATTTTGATGGTTTTCTGATTTGTGGGTGTTCAGCTGGGATCGCTGCATGTTTGTTTCATCAATACCTTCCATATTCCAGTGCGGCATTAAACATGGCGTTGTCTGGATTCTGGGAGGACTCCATTGCTTTTGGACTAATTTACACCCTGCGTCAGATTACTGATAAACCGGTGTGGTTTGTACCAACACCCTTGCTTGCCCTGAATTCAGCCGAACAGCACCGTTTGTCGCGCCGCCTGAAGAGTGTTGATCGTGGCCATTTTGAAAGTAATACGGCTTATCAGGAATTTGTTGAGAATAGTGCCCGGTTTTGGCGTGATCAATTGCAGGTGATATTGTTGCCCCAGCCGGTAAAAACTGTGGAGAACAGCCTCAATACCCGTTTGGAGTATTCGGTGGATTCGATAAAGCGTCTAACCCTTGGGCGGCACGAGAAAGAGGAGCATGATGCAGATGAAAATGTGCATATGAATCCGCAGTATGGGCAGGCAGTTTTGGACGCATTTTTTTCGGCACTTGATTCAGATTAGGAAATTCCCATGCACCCCTATCGCCAACAACCGGACAAAGCATTCTGGAGTAAAACCGTGGCCATACAAAATGGTCCGGACCTGAGCCAGTTGTGGGAGCCTAAATTTCATATGCACCCAGAAAACAGGGTTTCTGCTTTTGGATCTTGCTTTGCCCAGCATTTTGGCCGCGCATTGGAAGCAAAAGGTTATAACTGGCTGCGTACAGAGCCGCCACCCGTCGGAATGAGCGACACAGCACAACGTGCATTCGGGTATAATGTATTTTCGGCCCGTACCGGAAATATTTACACGACATCCCTTCTGCGCCAATGGGTTTCATGGGCAGCAGGCAAACAGGAGATGCCAGAAGAGGTTTGGCAAGCGAACGGTCGGTATTTTGACCCTTTTCGTCCGCGCATCGAGCCTGATGGATTTGCTTCGTTAAAGGAGCTGCGCCAATCGCAAGAGGTGGCCGTTGCCGCTTTTGCCCGCAGTATTCTGCGTGCCGATTTTTTCGTGTTCACACTCGGCCTGACGGAACGCTGGACCAATCGCAAACATGGTTATGAATACCCTATGTGTCCGGGGACTGCGGCGGGGAAATTTGATGAAAATTTGCATGAATTTTCTAACATGGGTTTTATACAGGTGCAGAAAAACCTGATTGAAGCGATCAAAATGATGCGGGGAATGCGCAAAAAACGCGGTGGATCGTTGAAGGTGATCTTGACGGTTTCCCCTGTGCCGTTGGTTGCCACC
The DNA here is from genome assembly GCA_027083485.1 of Amylibacter sp. Classification (GTDB taxonomy): domain Bacteria; phylum Pseudomonadota; class Alphaproteobacteria; order Rhodobacterales; family Rhodobacteraceae; genus Amylibacter. The sequence goes on from JALWOO010000347.1 coordinate 11,146, forward strand.
GCCACTACACAGCATGTTTTGGCGGCGACAACCTATTCAAAATCCGTTTTGCGGGCGGTTGCCGGAAGTATGGCACAACGGTTCGAAAAGGTGGATTATTTCCCCTCATACGAGATTATTTCCAGCGCCCCCATGGGCGCGGAATATTTTGAAGACGACCTGCGAAATGTCAAAGAGGCCGGAGTCTCGCGCGTGATGCAGGTGTTTTTTGACTGTCAGGTCCGAAAATTTGGCGCACAATCCGAACCGGTACAGACAAAAGAACCAATCGAAAAATCGGCAAGTGATCTTGTCTGTGAAGAAATCCTGCTGGATGCCTTTTCAGGAAGGCCTGCCGGTGATTGATGTCGGGGAAATACCCTCTTCTTCCAGATAGGCCTGAATGATCTGGGTGAAACCGGTTTCCGCTTCGAATCCAAGCGCCTTGGCGCGGGCAGGGTGAAAGGCCTTTGGCCAACTGCAGGTAATGGCTTCTATTAACGGGTCCGGTTTCTCGGTGATCAAATCCGCAGAATTTGTCCCCGCGACCCGTTTCAAGGCCCGTATCATTTCGCCGACACTGGCGGACACACCGGGTAAATTCAGGGTGCGCCAGCCCAGTTCTGCGGTATCCAGACTGGCCGCGTGAATCAAAAAACCTACGGCCATGCGCGGGCTGGCAAACCAGTGGCGTGTGCGTTTTGGCACCGGCAGAACAGCGGTTTCGCCCTTCAACGGTTCGCGTAAAATACTGGAGAAAAAGCTCGATGCCGCTTTGTTCGGGCTGCCGGGGCGAATAACGATGGTGGGCAGGCGCAGGCTGATGCCGTCGATAAATCCCTTGCGGGAATAGTCATTCACCAGCAATTCGCCAATGGCCTTTTGGGTGCCATAGCTTGATCGCGGGGTGGCGTTGAAAGTGTCGGGAATCACATCGGGCAACGGTGTGCCAAATACCGCGAGCGATGAGGTAAACAGAAAGCGCGGGCAAAAGCCGGAGAGGCGTATGGCTTCGAGCAGGTTTTGTGTGCCACCCATGTTGATGCGATAGCCTTTTTCAAAATCCTGTTCGGCTTCGCCGGATACAATCGCCGCAAGGTGAAACACCACATCAGGCTTCCCTGTCACTAATTCAAACGCGGTTTGCGGGTTGGCCAGATCACCGGTTAATAAATGCGCCAGCCCGTCAAATCCGCTGGGGGCTATGGGTTCCACCACGTCAAACAGGGTCATTTCCGTAATGCTCTGGCCGTTCAGCGTGCCTGTATCCGCCAGCTTTTGCGCCAGTTTGCGGCCAATCATGCCCGCCGCTCCAACGATCAAAATATGCATTCATTCCCCCCATAGGCTTTTGCGCAAACCTACAGGGGAACTGATAAAACGCAATGTTTATGCGCGTACATTAACCCAGGTCTTCATGCCTGCTGCCTGATGGGACAGCATGTGGCAATGGAACAACCATTTGCCCGGATTTTCGCCGATAAAGGCGATTTCGCGGGTTTCGCCGGCTGGTACGAGGATGGTGTCCCGTAACGGGCCGAAGGTGCCGTCAGGTTTGACCTCCTGGAAATGGTTGCCGTGAATGTGCATGGCGTGGGAAAAGGCGGTGTCGTTGATGATCGGAATCCGCAGGGTTTCGCCACGTCCGATATCCGCCAGCGGGGTGTCGGTCATGCCGACCACGCCGTTAAAGGCCCAGATCATGCCTTTGTCCACCAATGCACCAGTATCAAGCATTTCGCCCTGATAGACCGCTTGCCGCAATCCGCCCATGGCTCCGCCTTCCATCTTTAATTCTGCGATTTGGGCGCTGGAAACATTGCTCAGGCGGGTGATCGGATTGGCGGGAAGTGCGGCGATTTTCCTGCGTGGGGCCGAGCCGGCCTTGCCTGTAATGGCCATTTCCGCCAGCACATAGGCTTTGTCGCCATCCTGAAAGGCAATCACCACCTTTTCGCCCGGCTCGCGCATGACATCGACAATGAAATCCACCCGTTGCGCCGGGGCCATCACAAAGGCTTCGATCGGGGCAGGGGTTTCAAGGGGCATACCGTCAAGCGCCACCACTTTGCCGCTCAGACCGGAAAACCCCATCAAGATGACCCGATCCGTGGCCGCATTGATGAACCGCAGGCGCAAACGCTGGTTCTGTTTTACCTCGGTGATGTCAGGGGCCAACCGCCCATGGATGAAATTTCCCAGCCGTCCCGCATGGGTCCAGTCATGGGGGCTGTCGAAATCCTGCACCAGCTCTGCTTTGGCGGTCAGGCGCCAGTCATCCACAATCACCACGATGTCGTGGTCCACCTCGGGGGCGTCGGGTTCATCCACCACCAGCGCGCCATACAGGCCGCGCGCCACTTGTTCGGTGGATTTGTTGTGAGAGTGATACCAATAGGTTCCCGCATCGGGCGCGGTGAAATCATAGGCGAAATCGGCACCGGGGGCGACGGCATCCTGAGTCAATCCCGGCACCCCGTCCATGGCATTATTCAGCCGCAGCCCATGCCAATGCACGGCGGTGGGCTGTGGCAGACTGTTGAGCAAACGGCGCTGGATGCGCGCACCTTGAGGTACACGGATCAGCGGGCCGGGGTTCATGCCGTCATAACCCCAGATTTCTGTTTGCGGGTATTCAGATGGGGCCACCTGCGCCATAGCGGGGCGGGCCTCCAGCGTTTGCATGCCTTGCGCCCAGACAGGCGGTGCCAAGGTCAGGGCGGCGGAGCTTGCCAGAAACTGGCGTCGGTTAAGTTGGATCACGGGTTATCCTCCCTCGTGGGTATCTAAAAGATAGGTTGCGATGGCTTTACGGTCTTGCTGGTTTAAAAAACTGGTGCCGTTGAAAACGACCTCCGCCATGGAGCCGCTGAAGGTATCCCCGTCCGGCATCACGGCGGATTTCAGGGCATAGGCAAGGTTGTCCACATCCCAACCGTTTTTCATCAGGCTGTTCATGTCGATTGCGGGGGCTTTGCCGCCATCGGGCAAGTCGGGGTTGCCGCGAAAGTGTTCTGTGTCCGACAGGCGGGCACCGGCTAGATTGCGCGCAGTATGGCAAGCGGCGCAATGGGCGGCCCCTTCCACCAACAGGCGGCCCCGGTTCCAGAGCGCGCTATTTCCGGTAACCGGTGCCGTGGCGGGTGGCTCCAGATACGCAGCACGCCAGATTTTCAGGCCCCAACGCTGATTGAATGGGAACCCCAAATCCATCTCTTGGGAGGGTTCCGCCATGGCGGGCACGGTTTGAAAAGCGGCCCAAAGGTCGGCGATGTCCTGATCGGTGAAATTGGCATAAAACGCATAAGGAAAGGCGGGATAGTAAGGTTGCCCGTCCGGGCGGATTCCCTGGCGAATGGCCTTGGCGAATTGTGCTTGTGTCCAGTTGCCGATGCCGAACTTTTTGTCCGTGGTCAGATTGGGTGAATAAATCGTGCCAAAGGGAGTTTTGATTTCCACTCCGCCCGCAAGCGGCGCACCGCCTTTGGCAAGGTTCGTATGACAGGCAATGCAACCACTGGCACGCGCCAGATAGCCACCCTTGGCGATGTTCCCGCTCAGGGCGGTTTGCGGTTCTGATTTGCCGATTGGCCAAGCATAAACAGCACCGATCCCGAGTACTGCGAAAACCGCAGTGGCAAGGAGAGCTTTAACTCTGATATTCATCGGTTACTCCGCACGAAAACGGCTGTGACAGGCAGAGCAGGTCTTGGCAATCATGTTGTAAACGCCATCCACAGGCATTTGCGCCAGTTGTTCCAGATCGGCCATGCCGGCGGAACTGCCACCCATCATGCCCGTTCCGCTGCCCATCATATTTGAGCCACCGCCCATCATAGAACCACCACTTGATTGCCCCATAAGGGGGTTTCCGGCGGCCTGTTCCAGCCCCTTGGCAAGGGTTTGGAGTTGTTCGGCCAGTGCGTTGAAATCTCGTGGATCTTGCCAGATGGCGGGTTTGGCCTTGGAAGGATGATCGCCCGATCCTTTCGGGAACAGCTTGATCAGCGTATCGCCGGAATGCTGGCCAATGGCCTGTGCTGCGGCGCGAATTTGCGCGGAATCCAGTGGTATTTTTCCCTGCATCATCGGGACCAGTGATTTGACCGCCTTGCCCATTGTGCTCATGCCGTCCATGCGTTCTTTGACGATGCCAGTTGCCCCGCCGTGTGCCCATGCTGAAACGGCTATGCCGGACGCAAAAATTGCGCCGGTTACAGTAATATTGATATTCATTTTATGTCCTGTAGAATTAAAACGTTGACCCGCCCAGGGTCATTTATGCTCAGGACAAAACGCGCGGAGGCGGTGTATCGACCCCCGGAAAATACATGTGGGTGTGTTTGTAACGGTCGGTCTGGTGATGGATTTGCGTGCGTTTCACCGATTGGCGATATGTGCGTGAGGCCGTAATGGCCGCAGTGATGCAGACGCTTGAAACGCAACAATAGTCTGCCATTTCGGGCATATCTTCAGGGCAATCGCAGACTTGGGTGCTGCTGATCGTCATCATTTCATGGGCTTGCGCTGGGCCTGTATTCAAAAAAATACTACCCAAAAGCAATAATGCGGCCAGCAGAAAGGAACCAAATTGCAGTTTTGCAAACATATCAAAGGCTCCTTTCCGTAGCTGTGTCCAGTCCGGCTAAAATGGGGGTTTTTATCGGCGCGTCAAGCCGTGATTTCCCCGTCCAGCCCACGCCCCTTTAGCAAGGCTCCAACAGAAGGCATTGAGCCGCGAAAACCCAGATACAGGTCTTTTTCGTCGCGTGACCCACCGGCGGCATAAATATTGTCATGCAGTTTTTGCGCCAATTCCGGATCAAACGGATCGCCGACCTCTTCAAATGCGGCAAAGGCATCGGCATCCATGACCTCGGACCACATGTAGGAATAATAGGCCGAGGAATACCCGTCACCGGAAAATACATGGGCAAAATGCGGTGTGGCGTGGCGCATGCGGATAGATTTCGGCATGTCGAGCGAGGCCAGAACTGCCGCCTGTTTTGCCATCGGATCATTCGGGGCTTCGCCCGTATGAAACGCCAGATCAACCAGGGCGGATGCGGTATACTCAACGGTGGCAAAGCCCTGATCGTAGTTTTCCGCTGCCAACAATCGTTGCAACAGGGCAGAGGGCATTGCCTCGCCGGTTTGCGCATGGCGGGCGAATTTCTCAAGCACTTCGGGCACGGACAGCCAATGTTCATAAAGCTGGCTTGGCAGTTCCACAAAATCACGCGCTACCGAGGTGCCGGAAATCAGCGGATAGGTCACATCCGACAGCATGGAATGCAGCGCATGGCCGAATTCATGGAACAGCGTGCGTGCATCATCAAAGGTTAGCAGGCAAGGTTCACCTTCGGGGGCTTTGGCGAAATTACAAACGTTGACGGTGATCGGGCGTATGTCGCCCCCGAGTTTGGATTGCGCGCGAAACCGCGAACACCACGCACCGGAGCGTTTGGACGCGCGGGCAAAATAATCCCCAATGAAAACCGCCATGTGCCGATCACCCTTGCGCACTTCCCACGCGCGGGCATCCGGATGGTACAGCGGCACATCCAGCGGATGAAAGCTCAGGCCAAACAGACGGTTGGCACAATCAAACGCGGCCTCGATCATCTGGTCGAGCTGAAAATACGGCTTTAATTCTGCCTCATCCAGATCATAATCGGCAAGGCGGCGCTTTTCGGAATAATACCGCCAATCCCAAGGTTCCAGATTGCCATTATGCCCGTCCGCTTGCATCATTTCAGTCAAAACCGCCTCGTCGCGCAGGGCGGCGGCGCGGGCGGGTTTCCAAACAGCCATCAGCAATTCGCGTACGGCCTCCGGGGTTTTGGCCATTTCCGGTGCCAGCTTGAAATCGGCGAAATGGTTATACCCCAGCATCTGTGCGCGGACTTCGCGCAGTTTCAAGGTTTCCTTGACGATATCGCGATTGTCGGTTTCGCCGCCATTTTCCCCACGCGCAACCCATGCATCATAGGCTTTCTGACGCAGATCGCGGCGTTTGGAAAATTGCAAAAACGGTACGATCAAGGAGCGCGACAAGGTAATGACATAGCCATCGGTATCGCGTTCCTGCGCTGCTTGACGGGCGGCGGCGCGCAGAAAATCGGGCAGGCCGTCCAGATCATCCTCGTTCAGCACCATAAACCAGTTGCGTTCATCCGCCAGCAGGTTTTGTGAAAACCGGGTGCCAAGCTCGGCCAACCGTTTCATAATATTGGCCAGCCCGTCGCGTTCTTCGCCTTGCAGGCGGGCACCGGCGCGCACAAAACTGCGATGATAGAGCGTCAGAACCCGCTCCTGTTCCGCTGTCAGGTTCAGCGAAGAGCGGTTCTCCATCAGGGTCTCTATGCGGTTGAATAGCGGGGCATTCATTGTGATTTCAGAATTGAAATCCGCAAATTTAGGCGACAAATCCCGCTGCAATGCCTCGCGCGCGGGGGTGGTATCGGCACCGGCAAGGTTAAAAAATACGCCAGCGACCTTATCCAACACGGTGTCGGCCTGTTCAAGCGCGTCGATGGTGTTGGCAAATGTAGGGGCGGCGGGATTATCGGCTATTGCATTGATATTCTTGCGTGATGCGGCAAAAGCAGCCTCAAAGGCCGGGGCAAAATCAGCATCATTTATGTTGCCAAAAGGCGGCAAAGCAAAGGGGCCGGTCCAATCGGCAAGCAATGGGTTCTGGGTCATGGCGTCCTCATCTGGTGTTTGTCTCACCTAACGATGAAAGGCGCGAAGGGTAAAGCCCCTTCCTGCAGGGGGAGGGGCCTGGGTCCCTTCACACCCTGCCATATTTTGGCCGGGTGTGAAGGGGTGTCGCTTAGTTACCTGATTTAATCTTGGTCCACATCCGGTTTACCACACGTTGTACTTTGGGTGGGTAAGGAGTTGTGATATAAAGGTTTTTCACAGTTTCTGCCGGTGGATAGATCGCTGGATCGCCAATCACATCTTCAAGCAGGTATTTCTGTGACGCCAGATTGCCGTTGGCGTAATAGACATAGTTCGATGCCGCCGCCATGTTTTCCGCATCCAGCAGGAAATTGATAAACTTATGCGCGCCATCCGGATTCGGGGCATCCGCAGGAATGGCCAATTGGTCAAACCACATCAAAGCCCCTTCTTTTGGAATTGCATATTCAACCTCGACACCATTTTCGGCCTCGGCAGCGCGATCGCGTGCTTGCAGCACATCGCCGGACCAGCCCCAAGCCACGCAGATATCGCCATTGGCCAGCGCGTTTATATATTCGGAACTGTGGTATTTCAAAACATACGGGGCCACGGCCTCCAATACAGGTTCTGCTTTGGCCAGCACCGCTTTGTCATGGCTGTCCGGGTCTTCGCCCAGATATTTCAGGACAGCCGGTATCACTTCGCCGGGGGCATCCAGAAAATGCACACCGCATTCCTTGAGCTTTTCCATATTGGCCGGATCAAAGATCAACGCCAGTGAATCCGTCGGGGCATCTTCGCCCAAAACTTCTTTGACTTTGTTGACGTTGTAACCAATGCCGGTTGTGCCCCACATGTAGTTAACAGAATATTCATTGCCTGGATCGTAGATAGCAGTCTGCTTTTTGATGGCATCCCACTCGTTGCCAATGTTGGTCAGTTTGCTTTTGTCCAGCTTTTGGAAAACGCCTGCCTGAATTTGACGGCTCAGGAAAGAGCCGGAAGGTACCACAACATCATAGCCGGTGCTGCCGGCCAGCAGTTTTGTTTCCAGAACCTCGTTGGAATCAAATACGTCATATACAACCTTGATGCCGGTTTCGGCCTCAAATTTGGTGAGCAGTTCTTCGTCGATATAGTCGGACCAGTTATAGACGTGAATTTCTTCGGCCATGGCAGTGCTTGCGATGGTGACCGAGGCCAGCAAGGCAAACAAAGTACCGGTTGTTGTGCGTGTCATGTGCTTCTCCCTGAGCAGATTTATTGTTCGGCATTCACCGCCATAATTTGATCAAAATACGCCAAAAGGCAAGTTTTTTGTCGAACCTGTTGCGGTGCGCCGCATTTGCGTGCAGATTCACACCTAACCATACCCGCGGGTATTTTGCAAAACATGAGCCGTCCGACGCTTCGAAAATCAAGGGAAACACCGATGAAACTACCGGCGCACGAACTTGTCTATCGTAAAATTCGTGACAAGGTTTTGTTTGGGGACCTCTCGCCTGGGCAAGCGGTAACCATTCAGGGGCTGGCCGAAGAAATCGGCGTTTCCATGACCCCTGTGCGCGAGGCGATTCGCCGGCTGACCGCAGCGGGTGCGCTGGAGTTTATGGGGAACAGGCGGGTAACCGTTCCACAAATGGATGAAAACAGCTTTGCCGAACTGGTTTTTGCCCGTGAAGCCGTAGAGCCGCAATTGGCGAGGCAAGCCTGTAGGCGGGTGAATTCTCAAGTAATTTCACAACTGCGCACCATCGACCAAGAGGTAAACCTTGCGATCGAAGCCGGAGATGTGCCCGGGTATATGTATCAGAATTACCGCTTTCATTTCATGCTTTACCGGCATGCGGATTCGGCAATTTTGGAACCAATGGCCCAAACCCTTTGGTTACGATATGGGCCGCTTTATCGGATAATTTGTGGTAAATGGGGGACGGCAAATATGGTGGACCTGCATGCGGAAACAGTTAGCGCACTGGAAAAAGGGGATGCGGAAGCGGCTGCAAAGGCGATTCTGCTGGATGTGCAGCAGGGATTTGAAATTATTCGCAATAGTTTTAACTGGTCATAAATTTGATCAAATTATGTTGACCTCTGGAAATCTGATCATATTATAGCGGTGAATGGATGCGCCGGTCCTGCACAGGGGTGGCCTTTACCCCGATAAACTAGGATTTTCGCTATGCCCCTGATCGACAATCACATGCCCTCAGCCGATATTCAGGCGCTGGATGCAGCGCATCATATGCATCCGTTTACCGATGGTGCCGCACTTAACGCACTGGGTGCGCGGGTGATTACGCGGGCGGATGGTGTGATGCTGACCGATTCCGAAGGCAATGAATACCTGGATGGTATGGCCGGTCTATGGTGTGTGAATATCGGCTATGGCCGCAAGGAGCTGGCGCAGGTTGCGGCGGCGCAAATGGAACAGCTGCCCTATTATAATACATTCTTTCAAACCACCCATCCGCCAGTTGTCGCGCTGGCGGCAAAACTGGCGGAACTGGCACCCGGTGATTTGAACCATGTGTTTTTTGCCAACTCCGGCTCCGAAGCCAATGACACAAATATCCGCATGGTGCGCCACTATTGGGCGGCACAGGGCAAGCCTGAGAAAAAAGTTATCATCAGCCGCAAGAATGCCTATCACGGCTCAACACTTGGCGCATCGAGCCTTGGCGGCATGAGCGGTATGCATGCACAGGGCGGTATGGTGCCGGACATCACCCATATCGATCAACCCTATTGGTACGGCGAAGGCGGAGATATGGATGCAGAGGAATTCGGTCTGCATCGCGCCCGCCTGCTGGAGGCAGAAATTGCCCGGCTAGGCGAAGAAAACGTCGCCGCATTTATTGCGGAACCGGTGCAGGGTGCCGGGGCGGTGATTATTCCACCTGCGAGCTATTGGCCAGAAATTCAGCGCATTTGTGATGCCCATGATATCCTTTTGATTGCAGACGAGGTGATTTGTGGCTTTGGCCGTACCGGTAACTGGTTTGGTAGTCAAACTTTCGGGATTCAACCGGATATCATGACCACAGCCAAAGGGCTGAGTTCCGGCTACATCCCGATTGCGGCATCTATCGTCTCGGATAAAGTGGCTGAAGGCATCAATCACGGTGGTGACTTCAATCACGGCTATACCTATTCGGGTCATCCGGTAGCCTGTGCAGTCGCATTGGAAAACCTGCGGATTATGCAAGAAGAAAATATCGTCGGTCATGTGGCCGATGTGGCGGCCCCGTATCTGCGAGAAAAATGGCTGAAACTGGCCGATCACCCGCTGGTGGGCGAAGCCCGCTGTGTTGGTCTAATGGGCGCACTTGAGCTCACCCCGAATAAAGCCACCCGTGCCAAGTTCGAGGATGGTGGAGCGGCGGGACTAATTTGCCGGACCCATTGTTTTGATGGCGGGCTGGTCATGCGCGCGACGGGCGATACCATGATTATTGCTCCGCCACTGGTGATCACGCCTGCCGAAATCGATCCGCTGATCGAACGGGCGACAGATGCGCTGGATAAAACCTATGCAGACCTAAAGGCGCAAGGGAAAATCTAGGCGGTTCTTTCCATTTCGAATTCGCCTAAATATCCCCGCCGGAGGCATTAATACTCTTATGCCTCCGGCGGGGATATTTATGACGAATTCGAAAATGAAACAGGCTTAACTGCCGTTGTGACGGAAATCCTCCGGCTTCAGGTTGTGGCGCTTGAGTTTGTCGTAAAAGGTTTTACGG
>JALWOO010000348.1 GCA_027083485.1 Amylibacter sp.
CAAAAACACCGGTGCCTTTGACATTGCACACCGCTTCCTTGAGGCCGCCAAGCTCGGTGGCATTTTCCTCGACCACCTCGAATTTCCAGCCCTGCCCTTCGCAATACCGCTGGTACATGCGCAGCAGATCACCGGCAAAAAGCGCGGCCTCGTCCCCGCCGGTTCCGGCCCGGATCTCCAGAATCGCCGAGCGTTCGTCGGCCTCGTCTTTGGGCAGCAAAGACAGCTGCACCTCATGCTCCAGCCCCGGCAGCGCCGCGCGCAGCTCGGACAATTCCTCTGCCGCCAACTCCTTCATTTCCGGATCGAGCAGCATTTCCTCGGCTTCTTCAATATCCTGCAAAAGCCGTTGATATGCCACGACCTTTTCCACAACAGGGCGCAGGTCGGAATATTCTTTGGACAGGGCGGCAAAATCATCGACACCCGAAACATCGGACATCTTCGCTTCCAGATAGGCAAAGCGTTGCTTGATTTGTTCAAGTTTATCAATAGGGATCATGCCCCTGAATTCGCCTGCAAACCGGCCTGCGTCAAGCCCCATTTGAATTTTTCGGATTTTTCTGCTAATATGTCGCCATGAAACCAATATTAACCGCTTCGGGATTGGCTCTTTTGTATGCATCCAGTGCTTTTGCCGGCGGCACAGACAAACGCGATTGCTATTGCACCGATAAAACCGGCGCACGTGTCGAACTTGGTCAAACCATCTGTTTGAACGTCGATGGCCGTGCCTTCATGGCGCGCTGTGAAATGTCGCTGAACGTGCCCATGTGGCGCGAAACCGGCAGCAATTGCCTGTCATCGCGCAACGATCGCCTGCCCCAAAGCCTTGATCCACGCCTCCACCCGTTTCCGGTTAACCCCAAGATCTGAGTGGCCAAATCGCGACCGTGAAAATATCGCCAGAGTGGCGGTCCCGTCAGGCCTGTCGATAAAGCGCACCGAAATATAATCCGGATAACGCATCAACGCGCTGCGTTGCACATAGGTCAGCCACAAATCATCAAGGCTCCCCGCCAGCAAACGCACATTCGGCTGCGACAGCGCCATTTCATCAAACGCCTGCGCCAAAGCAGCTGCATCCATATCAAAAACCGGCGCATTGGCGGGTTTTAACAAATACTGGTTCGGCTTGCCGGACAATACCGCCACCATGGGATCCACATGCCAGCGCGCCGCATTATCTCGGGAAAACCGCACCCACAGCACAAAGCCAACCCCCAGAGACACCACAATCAATAGAAAAAACTTCAAGAAACACCCCCTCTTCGAATTCGCCCAAATATCCCCGCCGGAGGCATAAAATCTCTATTCGGATTCAGCGGAAATCTGCGCGGCCTTTTGTTCCACCAACTCGACAATATGATCCACCATATCATAATTGCCCAGCTTGTGATCCTTTTTGCCGGCCACATAAACCATTCCGGTTGCCGCTCCGGACCCGCCGCCGGTGAACCCCACGTCGGTCATCAGGGCTTCGCCCGGTCCATTCACCACACAACCGATAATCGACAGGCTGATCGGGGTGTGAATATGGGCCAAACGCGACTCCAGCGCCGATACGGTCTTGATCACATCAAAGCCTTGCCGCGCACAGCTTGGACAGGAAATAATATTCACCCCGCGATGACGCAGCCCGAGGGATTTGAGCATTTCAAACCCCATGCGCACCTCTTCGACCGGATCGGCAGACAGGGACACCCGCAGCGTATCACCCAGCCCGTTCCACAGCATATTACCAATGCCGATAGAGGATTTCACCGTGCCCGACATCAGGCCACCCGCCTCGGTGATGCCCAAATGGAACGGCGCATCCGTGGCATCCGCCAGCCCCTGATAGGCGGCAACGGTCATGAAAATATCCGATGCCTTGAGCGAAATTTTGAATTCATGGAAATCATTGTCCTGCAAAATCCGGATATGATCCAGCCCGCTCTCGACCATCGCATCCGGACAAGGTTCGCCGTATTTATCCAGCAAATGTTTTTCCAATGATCCGGCATTCACCCCGATCCGGATCGAACAGCCGTTATCCTTGGCCGCCTGGATCACATCGCGCACCCGATCAGCAGAGCCGATATTGCCGGGATTGATCCGAAGGCAGGCGGCCCCGGCCTCGGCGGCCTCGATGCCGCGTTTATAGTGGAAATGGATATCCGCCACCAAAGGCACCGGACTTTCACGCACAATTTCAGCAAAAGCCGCGGTCGACTCCTCGTCCGGACAGGACACCCGCACGATATCGGCACCGGCTTCGGCACAGGCCTGAATCTGTTCAATCGTGGCCTTGGCATCCGATGTCAGGGTGTTGGTCATGGTCTGCACCGTTATCGGTGCATCACCGCCAACGGGCACATTGCCCACATGGATCTGGCGGCTTTTACGCCGGTAAATATTGCGCCACGGACGAATCGGATTCAGGGTCATGCGATCGGCTCTTGATTTGGAAGAAGAACGAAGAATTACTCTTGCGGAATATCGGCGTCAATCTGTGCGGTGTAGGATCCGGCATCCCCGATGATCGGCGGGGCCAGTTCAAAATCGAACACATCATTCACCAGCGCAAGCTTGCTGGTCACGTCCTCCCGATCCAGCGACACATTGCGTACAACGCTGCCTGTGCGGGTCAGCGGGCCATAGGTGTTTTGCCCCACATTCACAAACACCGCGCTGGCATTTCCGGCCCGCAACAACGGCGGCACCACGCCATCGGGCAAACGATAGCGCTCCCCCGCATTCAGGGTTTGTTCAAACAAAACAGAGCCATCCGGATAATAAATCCGGATCCAGGCCGGTTTGAGCGCCACGATATCCATCGGCGGCGGGGCTTCTTTGATCACTTTGGGGGCCTCGGCCACCAAGGTCGGCACCACATCCTGTTCCTGTGAGGCAAACACGCCTTGGGAATCGGGATCAATCGACAGGATCGGCCCGTCGCGGGCGACCAGTTGCGGCACTTCGAGCGCTTGCGGACGATAGAGCTGATCCAGAGACGTGGTTGCCATCAGACCGCGCGGCGCGCCAAAATTCGCGGTCCCGCTTTCAAGCGCCGAGCTGTCAGAGGCCAGCACATCTGCCCGGGTGGTAACCTCGGGTGTCTGGTTCACGGGCACAAATTGCACGCGCTGCACTTCTTTCAAAACGCTCCAGCCGCCATAGCCCAGCCCGATAACAAGGGCCAGCAGCACCGCAATCGAGCCAAAACCGGCAAGGGACAACCGTTCGAGAATACCCTCGGCAGGGGCGCTGATCGGCACACGCGGATTGGTAATCGGGTCCAGATTGGTTTGGGTGATCGGAGTCTGCAACAAGGACGCCGATTTGGCAGCCAGCGAAGGCGCGCCTTTCAGGTCCGCATGCACGCCGTTAAAGCCGCTTTGCTCGCAAAACCGGAAAAAGCATTCTTCGGGGTCCATTTCCAGATACCGCGCATAAGAACGCACATATCCGGCAATAAAGCCGGGGGTCTGGAATACGGAGGGATCGCAATTTTCAATGGCGGCAAGGTAGGTTGCCTTGATACGCAGGTCGCGCTGAACGTCGAGCAGCGATTTGCCGAGCGTCGCGCGCTCGCCTCGCATCTCGTCGCCCAAAGTGACCTCGAACGTATCGAACCCCTTTGGTTTATAGCCACCCAAGCCTTTTTCCATGGCGTCTGCAAACCCTGCTCAATTGCCTCAAATCAACCGATTCGGTGATCGGCCACTGCTTAGTGACTTCTATACCACATGCAAGCAGACTTGCGCACCCCTTTCAGGGTTTTTTAAAGGGTTAACCTACCATATCTAGGCGGTTCAGCGCGCATTGGCCCCAAAGAGCATCCAGAGCATCCACCAGATCATTCAACATTTTATCGGAATGGACCGGCGAAGGGGTAAACCGCAGCCGTTCGGTGCCCCGTGGCACGGTGGGGAAATTGATTGGCTGCACGTAGATGCCGTAATCTTCCAGCAGCATATCGGACAGCATTTTGCATTTTACCGGATTGCCCACATGCACGGGCACGATATGGCTGCCATGGTCATCAATCGGCAGGCCAAGCGCCTTGAGGCGGGATTTCAGAACGCGGGCTTTTTCCTGTTGGGAATCGCGCAGCGCCTGATCGGTTTTCACATGCCGGACCGAGGCCGCCGCCGCAGCGGCAACAGCAGGGGGCAAAGAGGTGGTGAAAATAAATCCCGGCGCAAAGGAGCGCACCGCATCGGCCATTTTTTCGCTGGTAGCAATATAGCCGCCCATCACGCCAAAGGCCTTGCCCAAAGTGCCGTTGATAATATCGATCCGGTCCGACAATCCGTCCCGTTCGGCAACGCCACCGCCGCGCGGGCCGTACATGCCCACGGCGTGAACTTCGTCGATATAGGTCAGGGCGTTGAATTCATCGGCCAGATCACAGATTTCCCGGATCGGGCCAAAATCGCCGTCCATCGAATAAATCGATTCAAAGGCGATCAGCTTGGGCGCATCCTTGGGCAGTTCTTCAAGCAATTCACGCAGATGCGCCACATCGTTGTGGCGGAAAATTTTCTTGCTGCAATTGCCGTGGCGAATGCCTTCGATCATGGAGGCGTGGTTCAATTCATCCGACAAAATGGTCAGCCCGGGAAACAGACGCGGCAAAACCGACAAAGTTGCCTCGTTTGCGTTATAGGCAGAGGTGAACACGATGGCGCGTTCCTTGCTGTGCAGATCGGCGATTTCTGCTTCGAGTTCCTGATGGTAAACCGTTGTCCCCGAAATATTGCGTGTACCCCCGGAACCGGCACCTGCCGTATCCACCGCTGTTTTCATCGCGTCGAGCACAACCGGATGCTGGCCCATGCCCAGATAATCATTGCCGCACCAAACAGCGATTTCCTTCTGGCTACCGTCCGGCTTGGTCCAGATTGCGATCGGGAACTGCTGGTTTATCCGGCGGATATTCTGAAAAACGCGATAGCGACCTTCTTCATGCAAAGAGGAGAGTGCTTCTTCTATTCGGGAATTATAGTCCATTCTACCTGCGCCTTTCTCGTGTGAGTCATGCCCTTTTAAGGGGTTTTCAAACGAAACAACAGGTATCAAAACGCCGCAACGAACAGGAAATGCGAATACTTTGGCAAAGTCACATTTATTTGAGGAGACTCCGCGCCAAAGTTTGCCGATTTGCGGTCAATAGATGTAGCGGATCTGATCCGTCCAGTACCGTTCCACACGTCGAAGAACGTTATTGATGGATTGCAGGCCGGACTCCCCGATGACGTCCTTGCTGGCCATGCCCTGCACGTGGCGGCCAAACAGTTCCTCGACAATCACCCGAATCTTGCGCCCCTTTTCGGTGAGGCTGACCCGCACGGCGCGCCGGTCAATTTCGCAGCGTTGATGATGCATATAGCCGGCTTCGACCAGTTTCTTGAGGTTATAGGACACATTCGACCCCTGATAATAGCCACGGGATTTCAATTCCCCCGCCGTCACCTCGTTTTCGCCAATGTTGAACAGCAACAACGCCTGCACCGAATTGATGTCCAGCAAGCCAAGCCGTTCGAATTCATCCTTGATCACGTCCAATAACAAACGGTGCAACCGTTCCACCATCGACAGGGTTTCCAGATATGACCCCAAAAAATCCGGCCGCTGCCCTGTAGGACCGGTCGTGGGGACTGTTGAATGTATGCTCATTTAGTTTCTCCGCCATTACTGCTTGCAGACAGTCTTGGGGCAGAAATCAAAACAACAGGTTAAGCTCAGGCGCTTTTTTCACTTATTTAGCACTGGATTTTACGTAAATAGGCGGAAACCTGCTCCAAAGCGGGCTGAAACTGCGCCGGAGCGGGTTTTGCGCCCGTCACCCAGAGATAAAGCTCCTGATCGTTTTCATCCATCAGGGCCTCGTGCAGATCAAGCGCAGAATCATCCAGATCGGCCATGGCCGTATCGGCAAAACCGCCCAGAATAATATCCATTTCCTTCATGCCGCGCCGCCAGGAGCGCAT
>JALWOO010000349.1 GCA_027083485.1 Amylibacter sp.
GTTGAAAATGTGACCTGGCTGTCTGCCGGTGCGTGGGATCCGCTGCACATCTTTACTGTGAACAAGCCGATCCGCTCGCTGGCCGATATGGCCGGTCTGCGGGTGTTCGGTGTGCCAACAGCGGGCCGCTTTATGTCCCGTTACGGGCTGATCCCTGTGACCGTGCCCTGGGAAGACGTGGAAGTTGCCATGCAGACCGGCGAACTTGACGGCGTTGCCTGGTGTGGCTTTACCGAAGCTTACGAGGTTGGCTGGGCCGACATCTGTAACTATGCGCTTCTCAACAACGTGACCGGTGCCTGGTGTGGTTCCTATTTTGTGAACTCCGAAAGCTGGGCCAAAGTGCCACCGCACTTGCAGCAGCTGTACCGTTCCACCATCGACCAGTCGCATTACTATCGTCAGGTCTGGTATTGGGGTGGCGAAGCCAACCTGCGTGTCAATGGCGGCAAGCTGGAGCATACCACTATTCCAAAAGAGGAATGGGATACCGTTGTCAAAGACGCCGAAGGTTTCTGGGACGAACTGGCCTCGCGCAGCCCGCGTGCCGCGAAGGTTATCGACATCTTCAAGGAATATTCGCAAGTTATGGAAAAAGCCGGCACGCCTTATCGTTCCTGATCCTTACATCAAAAAGACAAAGGCGCGGTCAGTCGACCGCGCCTTTGTCATGCGGTGCAAACCGGTCCTGATACACGCCGATGGTGGTACTCAGATGCCGCTTGAACGCCCGTTGCATCTGTTGGAAATCCCGAAATCCCGACAGGGTAATCACTTTGCCCACCGGTGCGCCTGCCCCCAATAGATCCGCTGCCTTTTTTACCCGCAACCGTTCCAGAAATTTCACCGGAGAGGTGGCAAAGTTTTTCGCGAACCGTCGGCTAAGCGTGCGCGGGGTCAAGCCGGCGACTTGTGCCATGCTTTCCAGAGTCCACGGATTTTGCGGGTTTTTGAACAGGTTTTCAATCAGGTCGCGCAGGGATTTATCCCGTGCAAACTGCGATTCCAGCAAATCGGAAAACTGCAACTGCCCGCCGGTGCGGTGGAGATACACCACCATTTCACGCGCCACCTGCAACGCGGTTGAAACCCCGCAATCGCGCCGCACCAAAGCCAGTGCAAGATCAATACCCGAGGAAACACCTGCGGCTGTCATTACCGGCCCCGTATCGAAATATAGCTTGTGTTCCTGCCAGTGAACCTGTGGAAACCGCTGGCGGGCAAACTGCCCACGCCGCCAGTGGGTTGTCGCGACAACACCATCCAGCACACCCGCTTGTGCCAGCAGTAAAGCCCCCGAACACACCGAAATCAACCGGCGCTCGGATCGCTTTTGCCGCCAACCGGAAATCAACGGCAATACCTCTTGGCTGGCCAGTACATCATCCACCCCGCGCCCGCCGGGAACCACAAGAT
>JALWOO010000350.1:0-1572 GCA_027083485.1 Amylibacter sp.
GGTCTACGCCCTAAAGACCAAAGGCCCCATAAGGATAGAATCGCACCAGATCCCCCGGTGTGATTGTGCGGGCGGCCTCGTCCAGATCAATCAGCCCATCCGCCCAGCTCAGCCCCGAAATCCGGCCGGATCCTTCGGAATGAAAGGTCTCGACCTTGCCGTCACGCACCCGCGCGCGTTGATATTCGCGCCGGCCCGGTTTCTTGTTCTTGGAAAAACCCGCTGGTAAATCAAACCCCTGCGGTTCTGCCCAATCCTGACCGGATAAAACCATCAGCGCCGGACGCGCGAAAATCAGGGTGCAGACAAAGGCCGCCACCGGATTTCCGGGCAGGCCGAACACCGGCACACCCTTCCAGTTGGCCAGCGCCAAAGGCCGGCCGGGTTTCAGGGCAATACGCCATGTTTGCAAGTTGGCGTGTTCTGTCAACACGTTCGCGATATGGTCCTCGTCTCCGGCAGAGGCCCCGCCGCTGGTCAGGATTGCATCCGCGCTGGCGGCACCGCGTTCAAGGGCGGCGCACACCAGTTCCGGTTCATCCATCACATGCCCCAGATCGACCGGCTCGAACCCCCATTTGCGGATGGTTTCCAACAACAAGGGCCGGTTGGCGTCATATATCTGCGCATCTGTGGCCGGATTTCCCGCCGCCACCACCTCGTTGCCGGTGGACAACACCGCAACCCGCAAGGGCTTGCGCACAGACACGGTGCCGATGCCGACCGAACACAGCAAGGCCACATCCTGCGGCTGTAACATGCGCCCCTTTGGCAAGACCGGATCACCGGCCAGAACATCCTCGCCGATCTTGCGAATATTTGCGCCTTTTCGCAGCCCCGCGCGAAAGGCAATGCGGTTGGGTTCAATGGAACAGTCTTCTTCCAGAATAACCGTATCAACCCCTTCCGGCACCCGCGCACCGGTCAGGATCCGCAGCGCATGGCCCGCCGGAACCGCGCCGTCAAAAGGTTCCCCCGCCGCAGATCGCCCCTTGGCCAGAGGCAGCTCTGCCGGATCACCCGCAGGCAGGCTATCCAGCGCAAAACCGTAACCGTCCACCGCCGAATTCGCATAGGGCGGATTGGAGCGCACCGCAATCGCGTCCTCGGCCAGCACGCGCCCGCCGGCCTGTTCCACCGGCAGGGTTTCCAGAGCCGTTACCGCATGCAAACCGTCACGCAAGCGTTGCAGAGCCACGGCAACCGGCGTCCATTCCACACCCGGCGGCATGGCAAAACAATCGTCTTTTAACGGGGGAGGTTTCATTTTTTCAGCCCTGTATACTCCAGTACGAAATCGGCAATTTTCACCGTGTCATCCAGATCAAAAACCGGCAATTTGATATCGACAGCTTCGTCCGATGCCACTGCCACAACCGTATCGTCATCCGCCGCAATCAACCCGTTATGGGTGGCGGCACGGTGGCATTCGATTTTCTTGTGATTATCCCGCTTGAAACCTTCGATCAACACCAGATCAACAGGCGACAGTTTGGTCAGCAGTTCTTCGAGCTTTTGCTCCGGTTCGCCGCGCAATTCATGCATCAGCGCCCAGCGATTACCGGATGTCAG
>JALWOO010000350.1:1582-5964 GCA_027083485.1 Amylibacter sp.
GTCAGCAACACTTCACGCGCACCGGCATCGCGGTGGCGGTAACTATCGCGGCCCGGATGGTCGATATCAAAGGAGTGATGCGCATGTTTCACGGTGGAAACTGTAAACCCGCGACCGGTAATTTCCGTCACAAGCCGTTCCATCAGCCCGGTTTTGCCAGAGTTTTTCCATCCAATTACGCCGAAAATATTCACAGCCCGTACTCCTCAAGCAGTTGCGTTGCCGTGGTTATATCCTCCGGCGTGTTTACATTAAAGAACGGGTCAAAGGAAATCAGCGGAAACTTGACCTGAGCACAACCTTTTGCGCCGGTCCACAGGATTACCTTGCGCAAACCATCGTTCAGGGCCGCCCGCAGATCATCACGCAATGCCACATCCCACAAACCAAAGGTCGGATGCCGCGCTTGCCCTCGCTCTGGATCCGGCGTCACCGCCATTGCCAACGGCGTATTTTGCGCCGCTGCCCCGTCCACCAATCGGGGCACCAGATCATCCGG
The DNA here is from genome assembly GCA_027083485.1 of Amylibacter sp. Taxonomy (GTDB): domain Bacteria; phylum Pseudomonadota; class Alphaproteobacteria; order Rhodobacterales; family Rhodobacteraceae; genus Amylibacter. The sequence continues at coordinate 2,082 of JALWOO010000350.1, forward strand.
AAAAAACGGCGTATCCGCCGCAACCGTAATGATTTTATCAATACCCTTCTGCGCCGCCCAGTCCATCCCCGCCAGCACACCGGCCAGAGGTCCGGCAAAACCTTCGATACTGTCAGCCACCACCGGCAGGCCGTAATCGGCAAACCGCGCCGGATCGCCATTGGCGTTCAAAACCATCTGCGGAACCTGCGGGCGCAAGCGGCGAATAACCTGCCCCAGTAGCGTTGTATCGCCCAAAGGCAGCAATCCCTTGTCACCGCCTCCCATGCGCCGCGATTGGCCACCGGCCAGAATAACCCCCGCAAGTTCAGTCATTTTCCGCCCCTTTGCGTCTGCTTTTCTTGCTGTCATCCGCCACTTGTGACAGGTCCGCATCCCAGATCAGGCGTTCCGCCCCGTTCAAACAAATGAACCGTTTGCCGCGCATCCGTCCGATCAGGGTCAACCCCACCTGTCGCGCAATTTCCACGCCCCAGGCGGTAAAGCCGGATCGCGAGGCCAGCACCGGAATCCCCATCAGCGCGGTTTTTATCACCATTTCAGAGGTCAGCCGCCCGGTGGTATACAGAATTTTATCCCCCGCTGCGGCCCGTTCTGACAACATCCAACCCGCGATTTTATCCACCGCATTGTGGCGGCCCACGTCCTCCATATATACTAGCGGCCGGTTTTCCTGACACAGCACCGTGCCATGGATCGCCCCCGCTTGCAGATAGAGGCTCGGCAAGGTGTTGATCTGATGCGCCAGATCATAAAGCCATGAAGTTTTCACCGACACATCCGGCAGGGAAACCTTGTCCAGCCCCTCCATCATATCGCCAAAAACCGTGCCCACGGCACAGCCGCTGGTGCGGGTTTTCTTTTGCAGCTTTTCCTCGTAGTTGGTCTTGCCATCGGTGCGCACTACAACGGTTTCCAATTCCTCGTCGTAATCCACCCGATGCACAACCTCCCCATCTTGCAACATGCCCTGATTGCGCAAAAAGCCCAGCGCCAGATATTCTGGATAATCCCCGATGGTCATCGCCGTGACGATTTCCTGACCGTTCAGGAATATGGTCAGCGGGCGCTCTTCGACCACGCGGATTTCTTGTGGCTGGCCAAGATGGTCCACCCCTTTGACAGCCCGCGTCAGACGCACGGCGTCCGGATCCGGAGCGATAATTAACCCGTTATCTTTCATTTGCACCCTCTGGCGTTTTGCCCTAGGACAAAGTGATAGATTGCCTTTCGGCGTTTTCCAAGCACCAACTGATCCATGACACAGCCAACACCCAATCCGCGCGCCGCCTTTTGGCGGGGCTTCAAAGCAGCAACGCCGTTTATTCTGGTGGTGATACCCTTTGCCCTGCTGTTTGGCGTGGTGGCACAAGAGGCCGGCCTGAACCTGCTGCAACTGATGAGCATGACTGTGCTGGTGATTGCCGGTGCAGCCCAGTTGACAGCGCTGGCCCTGCTACAAGAACACGCTCCGACCGCTATTATTCTGGTCACCGCGCTGGCCGTGAACCTGCGCATGGCCATGTATAGCGCGGCCCTTGCGCCCCATATTGGCAAGGCCGGCCTTTTGACACGGCTCTGGATCAGCTATTTTCTAGTGGATCAAAGCTTTGCCATGGCGATTCAGGAATACGAAGACCGGCCTGAAATGACCATAAACGAAAAGGTGGCGTTCTTTTTCGGCACCATGGTTCCGATTGCGCCGTTGTGGTACGGGGCGACATTGGTGGGGGCCTTGTTGGGGTCGCAAATCCCGCCGGAATTTTCGCTCGATTTTGCAGTGCCGATCTGTTTCATCGCCATTACCGGCCCGATGCTGCGCACACCGGCGCATGTTGTGGCGGCGCTGGTTTCTGTTGTTGTGGCACTGTCGCTGGCATGGATACCCTATTCGATGGGGTTGCTGGTGGCCTCTGTTCTTGCAATGATGGCCGGTGCGCAGACCGAAGTATACCTGCAACGGAGGCGCGCCAATGCTTGAGGCCTCCACCATCTGGACCGTGATTGGCGGGCTTGCTATTGGCACCTTCCTGATCCGGTTTTCCTTTATCGGGCTGATCGGGGATCGCGAATTGCCCGAATGGGTCCTGCGGCACCTCCGCTATACGGCTGTTGCCGTTTTGCCCGGTCTGATTGCGCCACTTGTGGTTTGGCCTGCCGCCACCGGCGGACAAACAGATGGCCCGCGAATGGCAGCGGCCATGGTGGCTTTTACCATCGGCATGTGGCGCAAAAGCGTGGTCAGTGCGGTTCTGGGCGGTATGGCGACGCTTTATCTGATGCAGTATCTGATGAATTAAGGCCTGATTTCAACCGGCGTCCCGATTGGCACCACATCCCACATTTCGCGTATCTCGTTGTTTTTCAGGGCAATACATCCGGCTGTCCAGTCCCCCTTGGCCATCAAACCCTTTGGCATATTGTTGGGTTGGCCGTGAATGAAAATATCACCGCCGGGGCTATACCCGCCCGCTTTGGCCCGCGCGACATCTTCCGGTTTGGGGTAATCAATCCCCAACGACAGCGTGTATTTACTACGCCCGTTGCGCCGGTTGATCTTGTAAATTCCCAGCGGGGTTTTGCCGTCCCCCTGACGCAATTTATCCCCGTCAGGGGCAAACCCCAATGCGATGTGGTATTCACGCACCGGTTTGCCTTGTTGAAACAAGGTCAGTTTCCGGCGGCTCTTTTCAATCAGTATCCGGTCAATCTGCCCGTTCAGCCGCGTTTGCTTTTGGGGTTCCGGAACCCGTTCAAGCCACCAATAGGCCAGAAGGGCAATACCCAGCCCCAGCAAAAACAAGCGCGACAGAATGCGCAGGGATCGGATCATTGCAAATCGCCAAAGGCCTTTTGCAGACGGGCAACCGCGTCTTCGACAACGCTATGGGGGCATCCCAGATTGAACCGCATAAAGCTCTCTCCGCCGGTGCCGAAGGTGGAGCCATAGTTGGCTGCGATTTTGGCCACCTCTGCGACGCGTTTGGTGAATTCCGCTTCCTCCATGCCGGTGCCGGAAAAATCCACCCATGCCAGATAGGTCGATTGCAGCTCCATGGATTTCAACCCCGGTATCGCATTGACCCCCGCATCAAAGGTTTTCCGGTTCCGGTCCAGATAGGCCACCAGTTTATCAACCCAGACGGCCCCGTCTGGCGAATAGGCGGCGGTGGTCATTTCGGTGCCCATAACCGTTGTGGCAATGCCCAGCCCCTTCATCACCTTGTCAAATCTGGCGTGTAGCACCGGATCCGAAATAATCACATTGCCCAGATGATTGCCCGCAATGTTAAAGGTCTTGGACGGCGCCGTCAGGGTTATCAGACGGTTTTCAATTCCCGGCACCGCCAGCGGCATCGGCAAATGTTTGTTGTTCCCGAATACCAGATCATGGTGGATTTCGTCAGACACCAGCAACAAATCGTGACGTTCACAAAAGGCCGCGACCTCGGCCAGTTCGGCCTGTGTCCAGACCCGCCCGCCCGGATTATGCGGTGAACACAGGATCACCATTTTTTCATTGCCGGTCAGCATGTCGTCATAGGCGGGGAAATCCATGTAATACTGGCCGGCCTCCTGACGCATGGGCATTTCGACTACTTGCCGATCGCCGGCCTTAATAATTTTGGCAAAGGCGTGATAAACCGGCGTAAACACGATGATTCCATCCCCGGGATCGGTAAAAGCCTGCAAATTCAGCGCAACCGCATTCACCAGACCATAGGTGGAAAACACCTGTTCCGGCTTCACCGTCCAACCATGCCGGTTCTGCATCCACCAGCAAATGGCGTTGTGGTAATCGGTAAACACACCCTGATAACCCAGAACTCCGTGATCCAGCAATTTTTTGCCCGCGTCCAACACGAAATCCGGGGCCTGAAAA
>JALWOO010000351.1 GCA_027083485.1 Amylibacter sp.
TGAACAACATCGAACTGATTACCGACCGTCCGCTGGAAACCAACCTACAGGAAATGAAAGCCGTCAAACGGGACTATCCGGATCGGGCGCTGATCGCCTCCATCATGGTGCCCTGCGAAGAAGAGGCCTGGCGTGCGATCCTTCCTTTGGTCGAGGACACCGGTGCCGATGGCATCGAGCTGAACTTTGGCTGTCCCCACGGCATGGCCGAACGGGGCATGGGATCAGCGGTCGGGCAGGTGCCGGAATACATCGAAATGGTGACCCGCTGGTGCAAACAATACACCCGCATGCCCGTGATCGTAAAGCTGACGCCGAACATCACAGACATCCGCAAACCGGCAGAAGCAGCACAGCGCGGCGGGGCCGATGCGGTGAGCCTGATCAACACCATTAATTCGATCACATCCGTGGATCTGGACAATTGGTCACCGGAACCGAGCATTGGCGGCAAAGGCGCGCACGGGGGCTATTGTGGTCCGGCTGTTAAACCGATTGCCCTGAACATGGTGGCCGAAATTGCCCGTTCTGCGGAAACCGCGAACCTGCCGATCTCCGGTATTGGCGGGGTGACCAACTGGCGCGACGCGGCAGAATTCATGGCGCTTGGGGCAGGCAACGTGCAGGTTTGTACGGCGGTTATGACCTATGGCTTCAAGATTGTTCAGGAAATGATTGACGGCCTGTCCGAGTGGATGGATTCCAAAGGCATCACCTCGATCGACGAAGTTGTCGGCCGCGCGGTTCCCAATACGGTTGACTGGAAGGACCTCAACCTGAACTACATCGCCAAAGCATCGATCAATCAGGACCTTTGCATCAGTTGTGGCCGTTGTTTCGCAGCTTGCGAGGACACGTCGCACCAGGCAATCGAAATGTCCGAAGATCGCGTATTCACCGTCAAAGACGAAGAATGCGTTGCCTGTAACCTGTGCGTCAATGTTTGTCCGGTTGAGGATTGTATCTCCATGAACCCGCTTGCGGTTGGTGAAACCGATCCGCGCACGGGCAAAGTGGTGGTGGCCGAGCATGGTGACTGGACCACGCATCCGAATAATCCGTCCTGTTTGCTTGCATAAATATCTCTCCTGACTGCCCCGGCGTTTTTGTCGGGGCAGGTTCTGAATAAATGCAATAGCTTAATAAATTGTTTATGGTTTGTTCTTATTTGTGGGGTGTCAAAACCGATTCACCACAGACAGGAGGACCAATTGCATAAACGGTTTAACTATTTACCACGACCGACCAATAGAGGTCAAACCCCGGATCGAATACCGTAACGGGGCCATTGCTGGTCGGGATTTGGGCCGGAAACCTCACCGGATCTTTGTGTTTCCGAAGGGTGATTTGATCCTTGTTAGGGGACAGCCCATAAAAGGCAGGGCCGTTCAATGCGGCAAAGGCCTCCAGCC
>JALWOO010000352.1 GCA_027083485.1 Amylibacter sp.
GGCGGCGGGTGTCGGGCTTGAGATGATGGCGGATGTTGCCGGTCTGGAAGCGGTTATTGTCTCCATCGGCGGCGGTGGGTTGATGAGCGGTGTGGCCACGGCAATCAAGGCGATAAATCCGGATTGCGAGGTGCTGGGGGTGGAACCCTTTGGCGCGGCCTCTATGCATGACAGTTTGAAACAGGGCGCGCCGGTGACGCTGGAGGCGGTGAAAACACTGGCAGACAGCCTTGGGGCGCCAATGGCCCTGCCTTATAGTTTCGGGGCGGCACAGCGGTTTGTGGATGACGTGGTTCTGGTCAGTGACGAGATGATCTGCGCCGGATTGGCGGTGTTTCAGCAAGAGGCCAAGCTGGCGGTGGAACCTGCTGCGGGGGCGGTTTTGGCAGCGGCGCTCGGGCCGTATCGCGAACGGGTCAGTGGCAAGAAGCTGGGCCTTGTGGTCTGTGGCGCCAACATTGACCCGCAAGGCTACGGCACCCTTTTGGCAAAGGGTGCCGCTTCTATGGATGGTTTGTTAACCGGCGAAATATGACAGCACCAGAAAGATCAGCGCGGATAGCAGACCGGCGGCGGGCACTGTAATCACCCAGGCGGCGATAATGGTCAGGAAATGGCTGCGGCGCACCAGTTTGCGGTATTTCCGTTTCTTTTTCAGGGCTTTGGCGGCTTCGGTGGCGACAACCTGTTGCACTTCGGCAGCATTGGTGGAGACGCGCCAGTGGAATTCGCGAAAAAAACCGACCCCGAACACAGCCCCAACCGCGATGTGGGTGGAGCTGACCGGCAGGCCGAGCCAGCTTGCGATAATCACGGTGATCGCGGCGGAGAGCGCCACACAATAGGCCCGCAGCGGATTAAGCCTGGTGATGCTTTCACCCACCATGCGGATCATTTTCGGGCCAAACAACAGCAAGCCGATGGACAGGCCGGCCGCCCCGATCCCCATCACCCAAAAAGGAATTGCAACCTTGGCGGCGACATCGCCCATATCGACCGTATGCACAATCGCGGCCAGCGGACCGACCGCATTGGCCACATCATTGGCACCATGGGCAAAGGAAAGAAGGGCCGCCGCAAACACCAGCGGCACACTGAACAAGCCGCGCACGGTTTCCTTGGTGTTGGGTTTGCCTTCGGATTGCTTGCGGATCAGAGGTTTGGTGATGAAATAGCTCGCCGCCCCGATGGCCAGACCAATCAGCAAAGCCGTTTGCAGGTCGATCTTGATGATTTTTTTCAAGCCCTTGACCGCCAGATAGGCCGAAAAAGCCCCTGCCATAATCGAGATCAGGATCGGCAGCCAGCGCCGCGCGGCCTTGATTTTATCTTGTTGATCAGAGACTTGCGACTTGATGAACCACAAAAACAGCGCCGCAACAAGCCCGCCAAGCACAGGCGATATTACCCAGCTGGCGGCGATCTGGGCCATTTTAGGCCAGTTGACTGCAGCAAAACCGGCAGCCGCCATGCCGGCCCCCAGAACCCCGCCCACAATCGAATGGGTGGTAGAGACTGGCGCGCCCAGCCATGTTGCCAGGTTCAGCCACAACGCCCCGGCCATCAATGCGGCCAGCATGATCCAGACAAAGGTTTGCGCATCATTGATGAATGACGGGTCAATGATGCCTTTGGAGATCGTGCCGACCACATCGCCACCGGCCAGCAAAGCACCAGCCGTTTCAAAAATCGCGGCAATCAACAAGGCTCCGCCCATGGTCAGAGCATTGGCACCAACTGCCGGCCCGACGTTGTTGGCCACATCATTGGCACCGATATTCAGCGCCATATAGGCCCCGATCGCAGCGGCCGCCGTGATAATCAGCCCAGCAGATCCCATGCCAAATGCAAAGCTGGCGATCAGACCACATTGAAAGATAAAAAGCCCAGCCAGTGCAGGCGCAACCAGTGGGCGGCGAATAGCAAGTGTGGCCTGTTCCAGAACAACCCGGGATTTAAGATCCCTGTCAAGCGTACGATTCGGGCGGGGGTTTTTGGCCATTTGTGATGCCTCATCAAGGGATTAGCGGGGTCTTTTCAAGAACCCGAGTGTCAGATTTGTTTCTGGATTATGATGGTTTTGTAACAGTTGTGTAACGCGGCGCGGTTATTTTCCGTCCCGGGAAAATCATTGTATTCCCGTTCAATTCCACAGATTACCGGCATCAGCCGCATGCTTGGCAATTTTGCCGCAAACCTGCGATTGCCGACGGGCCGGACACAGGATCAGGAAGTATTGGGCAAGGCTGAAATTTATTTGGCCGTTCCTGCGGATTACCCCGCCGACAACAGCTTTTCAGCAAGTTCGACAAACCCGTTCCCGCCCCTTTGGGCGCAAATCCATGCGGGTTCCGCGCTCATCTGCCCCTTGAAATCGGCCACATTTGCAACCCCGCAGGCATTGGGGAAAAAGCCGAACATGGGGGCGTCATTGGGGCTGTCGCCGCAAAATACCACCTTGTCCTTCTGCGCTTCCAGATCAAACCCCAGTACCTCCCCGGCAAAGCGGCGCGACATGGACAGCTTGTCATAATGCCCGAACCAGCCGTTCACATGGATTGAAGACACCTTGGCCACGGCACCGGCATCTTCAAATACTGACACGATTTTGGCTACCGCCCCAGCATCCAGCGGCGGCACGTCTTCGCAAAAATCCACCGCCAGATCGGCCTCGCGGTAAGGTTGATCCGCTGAAATCGCACAGCCCGGCACTTCGGCCAGAACACGCGCCCGAATTTGCGCCAATTTGGCCGCATTCGCCGCGCGCGTGGCCGCATCCGCGAAATACACCCGCCGCATTTTGCGCGTTGTCGCATCATAGGCAAAATAAAAGGCCCCGTTTTCGCCAACCACCCCGCTCACCGGCCAGAACCGCGCGATCATATCGCACCAACCGGCCGGGCGGCCGGTAATCGGGGCCACATGAAACCCCGCATGATACAGATCCTCAAGCGCCTGATAGGCCCGCGCGGGCAAGCGGCCGTCCTGAGTCAGGGTGTCATCTATATCCGCAAAAACCGTGGTTATGCCGGCAGCGGTTTGATCGGGCATTTCGGAAATCGGGCGCATGGCATCCTCGTGGTTTTGACGGCAGGGTTTTCCTCTTGTTGCCGCCAAAACCCGCCAAGGTAAACCACCGTTTTATGGCGAAACGTCAAAATCCTACAGCAGATCGGCCACAGCCACGGTTTGATCGGCAAAAACCAGAAAATCAATATCCATCAGGATATCCTTGCCTTCATAAAAGCCATCTGCCCCGCCGGATGCCGAATCCGTGACCACAAGCCGGTCAACATCGACACCACGGGTCGAATTATACGAAGTTTTGGTGGAGAAACTGTAATCCGCAAACACACCGTCATAGACTACACGGTCGTTATTGCTGGTGCCCGCATCCCCCCATGAATTGCCGTAAATATAATCGTCCCCCCAACCGCCATTGATCAAATCGGCCCCTTGACCGCCCTTGATCTGGTCATCGCCAGCGCCGCCAAACAAGCGGTCATTCTGGTTGCCACCATCCAGATAATCATCTCCGGCCCCACCGAAGAGCTGATCACGGCCATCCTGACCGTAAATCTGGTCTTCTCCTGTCCCGCCAAAAACAAAATCGTCATTTTCACCGGCTACAATTACATCATCAGCACCATAGGCATAAATGATATCCGAAGCTTCGCTTCCTCTGATTTCCTCGGCTTTTGCGGTGCCAAAACGGATGTTGTCCAAGGCCACCGTTCCATCCTGAAAAGAGATAAACCGTGTTTCCGAACCCAGCGTCATTGGCCCTTCGCTGCCGCCTTGCACTTTAACGCCATCAGCACCGGCGCTGGAAATCCGGTAATCGGTCATCACGCCGCTTTGATAGACAAAGCCGTCACGCAGGGCGGTCCCCGCAATATCGGAGGCGCTAAGCTGTTGATCATAAATCGCAAAGTTTTCAATATCTCCGGCAAGACGGCTCCAAACCGAACTCAGCGTTCCCGGATCTGCCCCGGAACCAGACCCCCCAATAATTAGGGCCTCACTGTTGTGCTGCCAATCCAGCGTAATGTCGCGGTCATAGGACATGCGCACCCCGTCCAGATACAGCTCGACCCCTTTGGGACCAAAGCTCAGCGCGAAATCATAGGTTTGGCCGGCTTGCACCGCATTTTCGATTTCCAGATAATGACTGCGTTCACCGGATTGAATGCGCACAACAATGTTGCCCGTATCCGTCACCCATGCCGCCGTATGCCCGCCTGCGCCATAATCCTTGGCGTCCTTGGAAAACAGTGCCTGCCAGTCGGTAACCTCGTCCAGACGGAAGCTGAACATGATGGTCGCCGCCGCCATTTGCAGAGAGGTTTTGTCCTGAAACGCCAGATAGCTTTCGCTGTCGGACAGGAAATGATGGCTCCCCGGCACGGTAAACACCGGTTTTGCACCGCTCTCAAGCGTCAAATCCTCGCCCTGTATCAGCTTCTTGGGGGCCTTGATTTTCGGCCCGCTTTTGCCATGTGACAGCGGGTCCAGAGCCTCCTGGAGGTCGGCAATATCGGCAATAATGCCATAGGCGGGGCGATCGGTGTGTTCGATATCGCTCAGTTTGACAAGGTCGCCGTAAACCGTGATCTGCCCCAGCTGGTCCATGTGGTGCGCGCCACCATTGCTGCCCTGATCCGAATAAATCGAGATCACCGAATGATCCATCACCCCGTCGCCATTCGCATCGCCATAAGTGATCTGGCTGATGGCGCTGGTGTGGCCTTCGATCACGATCCGGTCGCCCTGCTCGCGGTTGTAATCCATCACGTAATCATGGCCCAATGTGTCAACCCAATGGTCATGCAGGCTGTCGTTTTCACCGGTCACCCCGTGCCAGTCGATCACCCCGTTGCTGTCTGTGTGCTTTTCGATGAAACGTTGCTTGGCATTCACAAGCACCTGAAAATAAAAGATATCCGCGCCCTTGCCGCCGACCATCATGTCATTGCCGGGGATCGGTTGATCCGCATAAAGCTTGCCATTGGTCAGCTCGTTCAACGGGTCCGTTTCATCGCGTCCGGGCAGATTTGCAATGCGTGGCTCGCGCGCGTCGGAGCGTGAAATCAGCAGATCGTCGCCGATACCGCCAAACAGCCGATCCTCGCCGTGGCCCCCGTCCAGCACGTCATTTCCGGCCCCGCCCTTGAGCACGTCATTGCCATAATCGCCTTGCAGAAAATCATTGCCAGAACGGGCGATAATCCGGTCGTTACCCATGCCGCCGCTAAAGGCCTCGTTTTCGGCGTTGCCCTTCATGGTGTTGTTTTTGCGGTTGCCCGCATGTTCGCTCAGCGTGCCGCTGAAGTTGCCCATTGCGTCAAAGCCGTAATCCACCGCGATCGCCTTGAAGGTGTCCGAGGCGTGGTGCATCTGCACAAAAGCCGGTGCCAGATCCGCGAAATCCAGTGCCGCTATCGCCGCCGTTTCCATGCCCGCATCGGTGACTCCCGCCAAAGACGCCACATCTTGCGCGCCCAGCTGGCTGTCGAAAATCGCCACATCGCCAATGGTACCCTGCGCAAGCGAATGTGCATCATCGCTCTGGCTCGCACGCCAGGACCGCGTGCCCCCGATCACCAGTGAATTGTCGTTATGCTCCAACCCCTGCTTGAACGTCGGATCCGCCGCCGCCAGCTGCCCATTCACCCAGACCTGAATGCCTTTATCCCCAAAGGACACCGCCAGATGATAGGTGGTATCGGCCTGCAAAATCAGCTCGGGAACCTTCAGCCACGCATCATCCGTGGCGGATTCCTGATGTACGACAAGCGTGCCGTCATAGACCTTGACCGTAAAGCCGCCGCCAAGCCCGTTGCCATCGCTGTCCTTAGAAATCAGCGCCATATTGCCAAACAGTTTATCCATGGAAAAACTGAGTGCCACCGTTACATTGGGCACCTCCATGGCCTTCACACGGCCAAGAT
>JALWOO010000353.1 GCA_027083485.1 Amylibacter sp.
AAAATCAATATTATGGTGACCAAAACCATGCATAGCGCGTAAGCACAAAGCGGTTGCGGTTGCACCATCGGCATCAAAATCACCAACGATGACTATTTTCTTATGGGTGTTGATGGCATCAACGACAATCTGCGCAGCTTTTTGAATATTGGATAACCCTCCAGGTTTGTGCAAGTGTTGTAATGTGTGTTCAATTTGCTTGGGGTTACTAATGCCACGAGATAAATAAAGGCGTTGGATTAAATCAGAAAACCCCAAATCTGATAAGGGATTTTCTTCTGGGACTTTTCTTCTTTTTATTTTAATCACAAATGGCTCAATAAGTTTGAGCCATTATTTTAACCTGACTGATTCATGATGTAACGCCTTATTGCAAATTTACTTTTTTGAATGGAGTTAATGTTATAGAGCAAGGTTAATATATCTAGTAATCGTTAATCTTATTCTCATGACACAATCCGCAACCAATTTCAGTGCCTTTTGGAACAAATACCAGTTTACGCTCATGACCATTAACATTAATTTTTAGACAACCGTTGCGGTCTTCTTCTTTACAAGCAAGTGTTCTATCTGCGCTGGTTTTTGAAAGAACAGTTCCAAGACCATCATTGCCATGGCAGTTTTTACAGCTGGCATCATTGATGTCTTCATGGTCTTTATTCCATGTGGTTCTTACTATTGTTCTATCAAGCTGGCCATTATTTTGGCTAATAGGTGAAATTTCATGCAAACCATGTGGTCCATCTCGGCTCAAGCCTAAACTTTGTGTATGACAGGTACTGCATTCACTAATAGTGCCGACATGTCCTTGCAATTGAATTGATGCACTGTTGTCGTTAGCGTTGACATTTGCATTGGGCCATATAGCATGCGTGCTACCATGACAGCCTTCACACATGATACCACTATGTCCTTGGTTACCTTGTGTTGTGGTTGAATTACCACTGAGGCGATAAAGACTTTCGTTCTCTGCAAATGGGGATGTAGGAGAGACAATCGGATTATTGGCATCAGTGGTAAAAGCTTGCAACAGGCGAATGCCATCATTGGCGACTATCGCACCTGCTGGGTGGTTTTTATGACGGGCATCGCCAGTATGACAGGATTGGCATTTGGGCTCACTTGCCCATGGTACGCGTGAACCACCAGAGGTAAAATCGTGGCCTACATCTGACATTTCTCCATGGCAATCTTGGCAAACAACGCCACCAGTTGCCATTGCTCCGCGTAAACATTGAGTGCGCCTTCCAGGATGGCATTGGTAACACGTTTCACCTAATACATATTGAGTAACGGTGAGGTTTGGATCGGCATTAGGAAATCCATTGCTGACGGCTGGCAGTTGACGAATGGCATCATCTGGTGCGGGCATATTGGGAAATAAATCTGTAAATTGCCCGTGGTATTTG
>JALWOO010000354.1 GCA_027083485.1 Amylibacter sp.
TTTCTAGGCTGCTCATCATTTCCGCGTTGTAAGACAACCGCCGCAATAGCGTCACCGTAACTATTAACGCTTGCAATTTCGAGATTTTCGCATCCGGCAAAAGAGTGGATTTACAGGGGTACGCAAACCAAATTTCAGGCCGCGATCCAGAACATAACAAAATACACATTTACCGTGCCTTTCCCCTAGCAGCTTCAGATTGTTGAAGGCCAGATAGCGGTCGCTCTGCCTGCAAGATGGCAACATAATACCAACTGCAAATACACGCAAAATGTGATGTTATTGGGGAGTTGGAGCCAAAATGAAGCAGGCGAAGGTATTGACGGATAAAGAGCTGAAGCGCGCCTTAGCAATTTGCGAGGCAATGCAAAACAGCAGGCGCAATCGGCTGATGCTGTTGCTGTCCCACTATGCGGGGTTGCGCGTTGGGGAAATCGCCAGCTTGAAATGGGCCGATATTTTGGATCGCGAGGCTAAGCCCAAAGCCATGTTCTATCTGAAGGCGGAAAACACCAAAGCCAAAGAGGCGCGGCAGGTTCATTTAAACGCAAAGCTGCAAAAAGAGCTGGCGGGCTACTGGGCGCAACTGGATAAGTGGAAAAAGCCAGAGCGGGCGGTGATTGAATCGCAAAAGGGCGGGCCGTTTACGAGCAACAGCATGGTGCAGGCTTTTAGCCGGATTTACCGGGGCGGCGGGAATTGACGATGCATCGTCCCATAGCGGTCGCCGCTGGTTTATCACTGACCTGCGCCCCTAGAACTCCTCCAAAATGATGTAGAGTCCGCCCAAAGAAAAGGACGGACAATATGAAGAAACGATTCACGGATGAGCAGATCATAGCGATGCTGAAAGAGCAGGGTTGAGAGGATAAGAAAACAATCTGGGAGATTGTTTTCCCGAACAACGGCGAGAAGACGGCGGACCTGTGCAGGCGCTATGGGATTTCCCAGGGCACGTTTTACAAATACAAATCGAAGTATGGGGGTATGGAGCCGTCAGATGCAGCGCGGTTGCGACGGCTGGAGGCCGAGAACGGCAAGCTGAAGAAGTTGCTGGCCGAGACCATGCTCGATGTAGCAATGCTGAGGGATGTAAATTCAAAAAAGTGGTAACGCCCAGTGCCAAGCGGCAAGCCGTGGATCACCTGCGCAAGGCGCATGGGGTGAGCCAGCGCCGGGCGTGTGCTGCCATGCAGGTGGATCGATCGACGGTGCGCTATCGGTCGAAACGACCTGATGACAGTGAATTACGCGAGGAGATCAAGCTGGTGGCGAAGGAGCGCCGCCGGTTTGGATATCGCCGCATTCAGGTGATGCTGGAGAGGAAAGGGATATTCATGAATCATAAGAAACTGAGGCGCATTTATGCCGAAGAAAAGCTGCAAGTGCGGCGTAGAGGTG
>JALWOO010000355.1 GCA_027083485.1 Amylibacter sp.
GACGACAGCCAGATCCTGCGCGCAGCGGTGCTGTGCTTTCCGGCCAGCTGGACCCTGAGCGAAAAAATCAACCGCGATATGTTCGCCATCCATCAGCCGGTTGACAGTTATGGCGAAGACATGGGCAAACGTGTGGGCCGCATGTTTCGCATGATCCGTCCGGAGCAACCGCTCTGGCGGGCCAACAATCTGGTGTATTCCAACCCGGACCTGTTTCAGCCGCGCATAGAAGGGGAGGAAAGGATCATCAAGAGCGGCAAACGCTGGGTGCGGGTAGAACGCCAAGCCATGATGCGCCTGCCCGAAAGCGGGGCGCTGGTGTTCGGGATACATACGTTTCAGGTGCCCTTGGACGTATTGAAGGAAGAAGAGGCCGCCGCGCTTTTGGCGGCGAAAGGATTATAGGGGGCTGTCTGCCCCCTAGGATCCCCGAAGGTATTTCCAGAAAATGAGAATCAGGGGGTTCGGTTTATTTTAGCGCTCAGGTGAATCAGGCTCTCGGAGCTGCGCACGCCTTTGATGCCGCCAATTTCATCGAGAATTTCATCCAGCCGCGCGGTGCTGCGGGCTGCCACCTGTAATAGCAAATCAAAGCGGCCCGAACTGGTGATGGCGCGCTCTACCTGTGTGATTTTACGCAAGTATTGCACCACCGCCGGTGCGCTGCGTGGGTCCAGTTGCAACAGCACGGTAGCGCGAATGCGGGTTTCGGATTCCGCCGCTCCGAGGCGTAGCGTATAGCCCGCAATCACGCCGCTGTTTTCCAGCCGTTCCAGACGGGTTTGTACCGTGGTACGGGCGATGCCCAGCTTGCCTGCCAGTGTTGTGACCGGCAAGCGCGCGTTTTCGGCCAGCAGGCCAATCAGGCGACGGTCTAGTTCATCCATTCAATTTGCCCACAATTACGTCATTATGCTCTGAACTATACCATAATTGCCCAAAAAGACGAGTCGTATTGTCATCTCGACAGGGCATCATCGGAAAAAACACAGGTGACGCATGAAAAACGACAAAACCCTTTGGGCGGCTCCCTTTGATTTTCTGACCAGCCGTCAGCCGGACCGACCGGTTGCCTTTTTCTGTGCGCCGGTGCTGCACAACATGGCCCAGCGGTTTTTGCGCGGCTTTGACGGGCTGGTCAGCTATGCGGTCAAGGCCAATGCGGATACGGCGGTGATTACCAATCTGCATGCGGCAGGGATCAAGGCATTTGATGTGGCTTCGCCGGTGGAAATCGATCTGGTCCGTTCGCTGGCCCCTTTGGCAGCGGTGCATTACAACAATCCGGTGCGCTCGCGCAGCGAGATCGCCCATGCGGTGGATGCCGGGGTGATGTCCTGGTCTGTGGACAGCCTGAGCGAATTTGCCAAACTGGCCGCTTTGGTGCCGCAAGGGGCAGAAATTTCCGTGCGTTTGAGGTTGCCGATCAAAGGGGCGGCCTATGATTTTGGCGAGAAATTCGGCACGGATACGACGCTGGCGGCAGAGCTGTTGCAAAAGGTGAAAGCCGCCGGTTTCATTCCGTCAATGACCTTTCATCCGGGCACGCAATGTCATGATCCCGAAATCTGGGTACGCTATATCCAGACATGCGCCAAAGTGGCGGCGCAAGCCGGCGTGACCCTGCACCGTTTGAATGTGGGCGGCGGTTTTCCGGCGCGGCGTTCCGGTCGGGAGGCAGATCTTGACCCTATTTTCAACGCCATTTCAGAGGCCGCAACCACAGCCTTTGCCAAACGGCCGCAACTGGTCTGCGAGCCGGGGCGCGCCATGGTGTCGGATGCGTTTTCACTGGCCAGCCGCGTCAAGGCAATCCATGACAACGGTGCGGTGTATCTGAACGACGGGATTTACGGCGGCCTAACCGAATTTCGCGACCTGAACAACAACCATGAATTTGTCGCCCTGTCGCCAGACGGAGACATCCGGCACGGCAAAGCCCAAGCGCGCGCGGTGTTCGGGCCGACCTGCGATTCACTGGACAAGCTGCCCGCGCCCCTGCCCCTGCCCGGTGATCTGCAAGAGGAAGACTATCTGTTGTTTGCCGGCATGGGAGCCTATGTGAATGCCACCTGCACACGTTTCAACGGCTATGGCGACATTCAGACAGTTATGGTTGGTAGCCTTTAAGCGCCTTCGAATTCGCACAGAACATTGACATCGAGGCCTTGTTCTTCAAGCACCTTGCGCCCGCCCAATTCCGGCAGATCAATGATAAAGCTGGTGGAAACGATATTGCCGCCCAGCCGTTTGATCAGACGCACACCGGCCGCGGCGGTGCCGCCTGTGGCCAGCAGATCATCCACCACAAGAATATTTTCGCCTTCGCTGATGGCGTCGTCATGGATTTCCATCACGGCCTCGCCATACTCAAGGGTGTAGGCCTCTGAAATCACTGCGCCGGGCAGCTTGCCTTTTTTGCGGATCGGCACAAAGCCCACGGTCAGCTGATGGGCAATCGCGCCGCCAAGGATAAAGCCGCGTGCTTCCAGCCCGACGACCTTGTCGATTTGCATGCCCGCATAGGGGTGCAACATCTGGTCGATCGCCATGCGAAACCCGCGCGGATCGGCAAACAGGGTGGTCACATCGCGGAACATGATTCCCTCGTGCGGGAAATCGACGATGGTGCGGATATAATCTTTGACGCTTTTCATAGGTTTTCCTTGGATTCGACGTTCGGGCGCCGCTTTAACGCGGTTTTGCCACGCCGTCACCTGAAAACCGTTTTATTCTGCGTCCACGCTGACAATCACATCATACATGACCGGCTTGAAGGATTTGCAAAGCTCCGCGAATTTGGCGTTATAGGCCTGCATTTCCGCGCTGCGGGTCATGGCCTGAAAATCGTCGCGCGTTGCCCATTGCGTATAGTTTGCAATCCGGGTTTGTGCATCGTTTACATGCATCGCGCCGCCGACAAAACCGGGCTGGTGGCGCACGAATTCATGGCAGGCTTCCTTGAGCTTCTCTACCAGATCGTGAAAATTATCCGGAGCCACATCATAAGTGGTGATCACCGTTTGAAGGTTGGAGTCTTGTGATATTACGGGCATTTTTTGTCCTCCTTGCCGGTAGATTAGCAAGTCTTCCCCCCAAGGCCAACAAAATTACCCGTCCCGCGCGTGTTTGCCCCGTTTTTCTGTGATCGTGCTTCGGGAGGCGCCTTTTCGCACGAGTCCTTTGTACCCACAAAACCTGACAACCAGCGACCGCTTGGACAAAAAACCGCCCATGACCCTGAATTATTACCGTTTCGTAACCAAAGCGTGCTAATTGTTTTCTTGGAAAGCTCTGGAAACATGCACAAACTGGATTCATGAATACGCGCCCCCCTCATAAGCATTTCATCGTCATTGATGGCACCCAAAGCAACCTTCGCGAGGGCACGGAAACCAACGCGGGGCTATTGTATAAACTGCTGAAAGAGGCCTGCCCCAAGGATAGCGCCACGCTCTGGTATCATCCGGGCATTCAGGGGCACGGTTTCTGGAACGCGGTCACCATTGCCAGCGGCTGGGGCATCAATGAAATGATCAAAGGCGCGTTTGGCCAGCTTTGCCAGCATTACCGCCCCGGTGACAAAATCTATCTGTTCGGCTTTTCCCGCGGGGCCTATGCGGTGCGCTCGGTGGCCGGCATGATCAACCATCTGGGCCTTGTGCGCCAAAGCAGCGCCCGCCGGCAAAAGGTGAATATGGCCTTCCGGCTCTATGAACAACAGATTTTCGGCCCCGCGCTTGAGACCTTTCGTGATTTGCATTGCCATCGGGATGTGGAAATCGAAATGATCGGCGTCTGGGACACGGTCAAGGCCCTTGGCCTGCCCTATCCACTGCTGACCTATCTGGCCCCGATGGCCACGGATTTTCACGATACGCGCGTGTGCAAACCCGTGTTGAATGCGTTTCACGCTCTGGCGCTGGACGAGGACCGAACCGCATTTTGCCCTGTTATGTGGGATACGGAACCGAATTGGCGCGGGCATCTGGAACAGGCGTGGTTTGCGGGCGCACATGCGGATATTGGCGGTCATATCGCGAAAAAATCCGACAGTCGGGGCCTGTCCAATATTCCTTTGGTGTGGATGCTGGAGCGGGCCGAAATCTGTGGCATCACCCTGCCCAATCACTGGCGCGACCGGTTTCCTTGTGATCCGAATGCCCCGGCAATGGGCAACCGCAGCGGCATTGCGCGATTCTTTTTGCTGCGAAAACCGCGTGTTGTCGGCGAGAAGCCGGGCGAGTACATCCATAATTCAGTGGCCAAGCGGCACAGCAAACGCCTGGCCACCCCGCCCATGCGACCGGCCCAATAGCCCTTGAACCGGTGCATTTTTCCAACAACTACCTGACACCTTGAAATTCTCGGGGCAATTCCCCTTGGCAGTCGTTGCAGCCCTTGGCCTTTTGTGCCACAACAGCGGTCATACGCAATATACATTCCCCGGGGGAATCGAAATGATCGACTTCGCAACGGCACGCACGACCATGGTAGACTGTCAGGTGCGCCCTTCCGACGTAACCAAATATCCAATCATCGAAGCCTTGCTCGCCATCCCGCGCGAGGAATTCGTGCCAGAGCAGCGCAAAGCCGTTGCCTATAGCGGCGCGCATCTGGATCTGGGGGCCGGACGGGTTTTGCTCGACGCCCGCACATTCGCCAAGATGCTGGAAGCCGCCAACATTCAGCCGGACGAAATGGTTCTGGATCTGGGCTGCGGTCTTGGCTATTCCAGCGCCATTATTGCCCATATGGCCGAGGCGGTTATCTGCGTTGAGGAAAACGGGGAACTGGCCGCAGAGGCAACAAACATCCTTGCGGCAAATTCGGTTGATAATGCAGTGGTTATCACCGCCCCCTTGACCGAGGGTGCGCCAAAGCATGGCCCTTACGATGTAATCATCACCGAGGGCGCAGTTGAAGATATTCCGGATGCACTGCTGAGCCAGATCAAAGAAGGCGGACGGATCGTAACTATTGTCGTTCAGGGAAACCGTGGCGATTGTATGGTCGGCTTTAAACACGGCGACCAGATCGATTGGCGCCGGTCTTTTGCGGCAACTGCGCCCGTTTTGGCGGGCTTTGAAAAAAAGCCGAAATTCAAATTTAATTAACCTTGTTCGGTTTGAGCGGCGGTATATCTTGTACTGTCGGGAACAAGAACGATGAAATCGAGGGAAGATTAATGGCTAAATGGCTGAAAGTAGCAGTGACAACCGGGGCAGTTGCCCTTTCGGCTGCCAATATGGCTGGTGCGCAAACCATGTCCTTGGCGGATGCCTTGGTGCATGCATATACGACCAACCCGCAATTATCATTGCAACAGGCCACGGTGCGCACCACTGACGAGGGTGTTATTACTGCCCGCGCGGCGCTGATGCCGACCCTTAGCCATGAAACCAGACTGAGCATAGCCAAGGATTTGGGGAACACCCCTGTCGCCGTGGATGGTAATCTCGAGCTTCAGATGACAACGCGTCTGGCATTGCAGATCTATGACGGCGGAGCCAATCGCAAAACCGTAGAGGCCGCCCGTATGGCTGTGCTGGGCGCACGTGCCGCTTTGAAAAACGTCGAACAACAGGTTCTGTTAAACACGGTCAGCGCCTATATGAACGTGCGCCGCGAACAGGAATTTGTCCGTCTGGCGCTCAACAACGTGCGCGTGCTGCGTGAACAGGTGCGCGCCGCCAATGACCGTTTTGCCGTTGGCGAGGTTACCCGTACCGACGTTAGTCAGGCACAAGCCCGCCTGGCTCAAGCTCTAAGCACTTTGGCCTCCAACCGGGGCAACCTACAAAAATCCATCGACGGGTTTGTTGCTGTTGTCGGCAAAAAACCCGGCACTTTGCGCACCCCGCCGCCTGCCCCGAAAATCCCCTCGACCGTTGCCAAGGCCGAGGC
>JALWOO010000356.1 GCA_027083485.1 Amylibacter sp.
GGCCCTGTGTGCGCTCCATCGGGAAATCTGCGTGCCAGCCGATTTTGCTGGCAAAGGGGGCGATGGCCTTTTCGGCAACGGAGAGCGGTCCCTGGTCGCGGGCGAAATGGTTGACGATAATGACCTCGCCGCCGGGTTTGCAGACCCGTGCCATTTCGGCAATCACCTGTTCGGGATCCGGCACCACAGAGATCAGGTACATGGCGACCACGGCATCGAAATGGTTGTCGGGGAATTCCATGGCGCGGGCATCCATTTCATGGATATCGACCACGTTGCACAGGTTTTTGCGTTCGACCTTTTTGCGGGCTTTGTTCAGCATATGGGGCGAGACATCAATGCCGGTAATCTGCAGGTGCGGGGCGTAATGTTTGAGCGACAGACCGGTGCCAACGCCGACCTCCAGCACATGGCCGGAGAGGGTGTTCAAATGCTTGATGGCGCGGCGTCGTCCGATGGAAGAGACTGCGCCAAATGTCTTGTCGTAAACAGGTGCCCACAAGCGGTAGGAGGTTTTTATATCGTTCAGGTCCAAGGGCCTAGTATCCTGTATTCTGGTGCTGAATGCGACGTGTTATGGTTTGTAAGCGACGAAATCGCAAGCGGAAATTTTGGGGTTATTGTTTGTCCAGCCATTCTTGCATGGCCTTGCGCACGGATTGGTTGCCCGAGCGGCGGGCTTTGTTAATGACTCTGCGGGCTTCGGAGAGGTCCACGCGGCGCAACATGGCCTTGACCGGGCCAATGGAGGAGGGGCGCATGGACATGGTGCGCAGGCCCATGGTGGCAAAGCAAAGCGCCTCCAGAGGTTTGCCAGCATCCTCGCCACAAAAACTGACCGGGGTGCCAAGGTCAAAACAGCGTTTGCAGATCATCTCCAGAAAGGTCAGAAAGCTGACGTTCAGGGTGTCATATCGGGAACGTACGCGTTCGTTTTCGCGATCGGCGGCAAAGAAAAACTGTTTTAAATCATTACCGCCAATGGAGATAAAATCTGCCATTTCGAAAAACTGGTCCGGGGCAAAGGCCAGTGACGGGGTTTCCAGCATAGCACCGACCTCAAGGTCATCCGGCACCTTGTGGCCCAGACGGATTTCGGTTTCGATGACCTTGTCCAGTATGGCGCGGGCTTGCTGGAATTCCTCGAACTGGGCCACAAAAGGGAACATGATCCGTGTCGGCTGGCCTTTGGTGGCGCGCAGGATGGCTTGTAATTGCATGCGCATTACGGCTTTGCGTTCCAGACCAACACGAATGGCACGCCAGCCCATGGCCGGATTGGGTTCGTCCTCGGGGCGCAGGTAGGGGACCACTTTGTCAGAGCCGATGTCCAGCGTGCGAAAGGTCACGGGTTTGCCTTTGGCGGCGTCTACCACACGGCCATAAAGTTCTGCCAGCTCATCGCGCATCGGCATTTTATTGCGGATCAGGAATTGCAGTTCGGTGCGGAACAGGCCGACGCCTTGGGCACCGGAGCTTTCCAGACTTGGCAAATCCGCCATCAGGCCTGCATTCATCAGCAATTCAATGGTGACCCCGTCGCGGGTCCGGGCCGGTTTGTCGCGGATTGCGGTGTATTGCTTGATGGCCTGCTGTGCCATGGCAATTTTTTCGCCATAGGCCGTGGCGACGCTCTCATCGGGGCGCAGGTGCACGATGCCTTGGTCGCCATCTACAAGGATGGAATCGTTATTCAGGGCTTCTACGGTGATTTTGTCCGCATGAATCACCATCGGGATTGCCCAGGCGCGCGCGATTATGGCAGCATGAGAGCCGACCGAGCCTTGTTCCAGCACGATGCCTTTGAGCCGTTTTCCATATTCCAGCAGTTCTCCGGGGCCGATATTGCGGGCGATCAAGACCGGATTTTCCGGCAAAGGGTCGCTGGGCTGCCGGCCTTGGCCGGTGAGCTGGCGCAACAGGCGGTTGGACAGGTCGTCCAGATCATGCAGGCGTTCACGCAAGTAGGGATCCGGTACGCGGGCCATGCGGGCGCGGGTGGCGGATTGTTCCTTTTCCACCGCAACCTCGGCGGCAAGGCCGCTGTCGATGCTGGCCTCAAGGCGGCGGATCCAGCCCTTGGAATTGGCGAACATACGATAGGCTTCCATGACGTCGCGGTGTTCATTGTCCGCGATGCCGGCGCGATTGGCATTCAGCAAGGTGTTGATGGAAATGCGCAGCTGATCCATGGCCGCATTCAGACGTTTCTTTTCGGCCTCCGGATCATCGGCAACCGGATTGGTAATCACGATTTGCGGGTCATGCAGCACCACATTGCCCTGTGCGCTGCCTTCCTGGGCGGAAACGCCGCGAAACATGATGGCGCGTTGGTGAGGGATGGTCATAGCCTCGCCTGCACCGACAAAGGCCCCGAGTTCTTTCATCTCGGCGATCAGCATCGCCACGATTTCAAGGGCATAGACCTCGTCATCGGTGAATGTGCGTTTCTTCAGGCTTTGTACGACCAGCACGCCGAGCACTTCTCCAAGACGCTGGATCGGCACGCCCAGCAGCGAGGAATAGCGTTCCTCGCCGGTTTCCGGCATGTAGCGAAACCCCTTTTCGGCTGGGGCGTCTTCGGTGTTGATCGGGCTGGCCTCCCGGGCGACACGGCCTACCAGACCTTCGCCATAGCGCAAGCGCGCCTGATGTACAGAGGCTTTTTCCAGGCCCTCGGTGGCGCAGAGTTCCAGCGTCTGGCGATCCCGACGCAGGTAAATCGAGCAAACCTCGGTTCCCATGCTGTCGGCCACAAGCCGCACGATCCGGTCCAGCCGTTCCTGACCATCGCCGTTTTCGGCCAGCGTATCACGCAGCTTTGTCAAAAGCTGGCGGCTGTCTTGTCCTGTCAGCTGTGCCATTTGCCTTGCTCCGTGCCAAAGCCCCATGCGGGGCGTTACAGCATTTACCTATCGCAAGTGGTGCGCAAGGAAAGCCCTAGGTTGCGTGTTCCAGTTCGAATTCATCATGCAACGCGCGCACGGCCAATTCCAGATATTTCCGGTCCACCAGTACAGAAATCTTGATTTCCGAGGTGGTGATCACCTTGATGTTAACACCTTCGCGCGACAGGGTGTCAAACATTTGCTTGGCCACACCCACATGGGAGCGCATGCCGATGCCGACCACGGAAACCTTGGATACATTTTTATCGGAAACCAGCCCGTGATAATTGATTTCGCCGCTTTCCTTGGCCCCGTTCAGGGCATTTTCGGCGCGCAATACCTGATCGACGGGGCAAGAGAAGGTCATGTCGGTGCGGCCTTCTTCTGAAATGTTCTGCACGATCATGTCCACATTCACCCCCGCATCGGCCAGCGGGCCGAAAATGGCGGCGGCAATGCCCGGGCGGTCGGCCACAGAGACAAGGGTCATCTTGGCTTCGTCACGCACAAAGGCGACGCCATTCACGACGTTGTTTTCCATAATTTCTTCCTCTTCACATACCAGCGTGCCGGCGGTTTCGGATATATCTTCGTCAAATGAACTCAGCACCCGCAAAGGCACCTTGAAGCGCATGGCCAGTTCCACCGAACGGGTTTGCAGCACTTTGGCCCCGAGCGAGGCCAGTTCCAGCATTTCCTCGTAGGATATTTTTTTCAGCTTGGACGCATTGGACACAATGCGCGGGTCGGTGGTGTAAATCCCGTCCACATCCGTATAGATGTCACAGCGCACCGCATCAAACGCGGCGGCAAAAGCCACGGCGGTGGTATCTGATCCCCCGCGCCCGAGCGTGGTAATGCGTCCGTCTTCTGCAATGCCCTGAAAACCGGCGACAACGGCAACCTTCATGCCCTCTTTGAATTTGGCATCCAGATTATCGGTGGGGATTTCCTCGATGCGGGCAGCCCCGTGGGCCGAGGAGGTTTTCAACGGCACTTGCCAGCCTTGCCAGCTGCGGGCCGGTATGCCCATTTCCTGCAAGGTCAGCGCCATCAGACCGGCGGTGACGTTTTCGCCAGAAGACACAACCGCATCATATTCACGCGCATCATAGAGCGGTGAAGTCTGCTGTACCCAGCCGACCATTTCATTGGTTTTACCGGACATGGCGGAAACGATCACGATCACTTCGTGACCATTGTCGACTTCTTGCTTGACCTTTTTTGCGGCATTCGCAATCCGGTCCAGATCGGCCACGGATGTGCCGCCAAATTTCATTACCAGACGGGGCATGGCATTGCCTTCACGCTTTGAATTACTGTTCGCGGGTGTCTTATAGGTGATTGGGCGGTGGGGCAAGGCGTGTTGTTCCGCACGGGGAACCCTAATTCGTGCGCTTGTTGCCCCATGGCAGGGGTACAACGGGGATGCCTTCTTCGGCGAGTTCTTTGGCCTCTTCGATTTTTGCCTGACCGTAAATCGGGCGCTCGGGGGCGTCGCCGTCGTGGATGGCACGGGCTTCGGATACGAAATTTTCGCCCACATCTTCAGAGGTTTCTTCAACCATCTTGCGCATTTCGCCAAGGGCCTGTTCCGCGGGGGAGGCCGGCTCCGATAACGGGCTGTCCTGTTTCGCAGGTTCGGTTTGGGCTGGGGCGGCGGGGCGCTTTGTCCGTACTTGCGGGGCCATGATTGCCTTTTCCACCTCCGACACGCCACAGACCGAACAGGCCACCATGCCTGCATCCAGCAGTTTTTCAAAGGCCGCCGCCGATTGAAACCAGCTATCGAACCTGTGATCTTTGCTGCATTTGAGGGTGTATTTAATCATTTACCTGTTCGCCCCAATTCCTTCCGGACAAGAGTAAGCCCAAAGCCGCCGTTTGGCAATTCAAGGCTACTCCCGTTTCATCAGGAAAGGGTTAACCGATCAACGACGCCGGTCACGCCGCGCGGACATCGGCTGAAAGGCCACGGCGTTATGGGCTTCGCAATAGGGTTTGCCCTGTTGCACGCCCAGCCCGCAAAACCAGAAATCATCCGTTGCCGGATCGCCAATCGGCCATTTGCAGGTTTTCTCGGTCAACTGCATCAGGGTCAGCTTCTTGGCGGTCTTTTCGACTTCGGCAACCGTGGCCAAAGCTTCCTGACTGATTTCATTCAGCGAAGGTTGCGGCGGCAGGGGTTTGCCGGCGGTGATGATCGGCTTGCGCGGCGGAATTGTCAGGGCCTTGGCGACGATGGTCGTAGAGGAAGGCGGCTCTGTCGATTTGGGGGATGCTGCCGGTGCTGCCTTTGGCTTGCGCTTGGCCGGTTCTTTGGCGGCGGGTTTGTCCTTGGCCGCTTTGGCCGGTGTTGCGCGGTTGGACAGGCCCAGACGATGCACCTTGCCAATCACCGCATTCCGGGTGACTCCGCCCAGTTCCTTGGCAATCTGGCTGGCGCTCCGGCCCTCGCCCCACATGTTTTTCAGCAGCTCGACCCGCTCGTCTGTCCACGACATTTGCATACTCCAGTCGTTCACCGGCACAGGGCCGGTTCCGGATTCATCCATCCGGAAGGATTATCATTGACCAGCCTCTATTGTAACCTTTGCACAGCGCGTGACAAGGCGGCAGCGTGTTTTTTATTTTTACGCCTTATCCGGGCAGGGTGATGCGGAACAATGGTCCCTGTTCGGTGTGGACATAGGCCAGACTGCCCTTGAGGTTGCGCATGATTTCGCGGCTGATCGGCAGGCCCAGACCGGCACTGCCGGAGGAAAAATCACTGCTGAGTTTGGAGAACTTTTCAAAGATCAGATCAATATCGCTTTCGCTGACGCCGCTGCCGTTGTCCTTTACGTCAATGCTGACCGTGTCGAAATTGCGTTTGCAGGAGATGGTAATTTCCGGCCTGTCCGCATCGCAATATTTGGCGGCATTGGACACAAGGTTGATGATTACCTGCGCCAGACGATCCGGATCGGTGAACAGCACGATATCCTCGGCGCGGCGGTTGCGGTGCAGGCGG
>JALWOO010000357.1 GCA_027083485.1 Amylibacter sp.
ATCACGCCACTGACCGCATCATCACCGGTAAAGCCCTTGGGCGCGGCCAGCCAGACAAATTCGACGCCTTCTTCCTCGGCATTCCGGGTTTCCCGCACAGAGCCGGGCATATTCGCCCGGTCGCGCCGGTACAGGCATTTGACGCTGGTGGCACCTTGGCGAATGGCCGTGCGCACGCAATCCATCGCCGTATCACCGCCACCAATGACCACAACCTTTTTACCCTTGGCATCCAGCGCACCGCTTTCGATTTCAGCCACCTTGTCGCCAAAATTCAGCCGGTTGGAGGCGGTCAGATAATCAATCGCCCGTACAATGCCGTTCAGACCGGCACCCGGCCCGCCCAGATCACGCGATTTGTAAACACCGGTGCCGATCAAAATAGCATCATGGCGGGCGCGCAAATCGGCAAATGTGATATCCTCGCCGACGTTGGTGTTCAGCTTGAACTCAACCCCCGCCTGCGCAAGCTGCTCATTGCGCCGCATCACCACGTCTTTTTCCAGCTTGAACCCCGGAATACCGTAGGTCAGCAAACCACCCGCCCGATCATAGCGATCGTAAACCGTGACCTGAACCCCCGCGCGGCGCAACCGGTCCGCCGCCGCCAGACCGGCAGGGCCGGCACCGATAATGCCCACGGTTTCGCCGCGTTCCTGCGCCGGTTTCCCCGGTTGAACCCAACCCTCTTGCCAGGCGCGATCCGTGATATATTTCTCCACAGCCCCGATGGTCACCGTGCCATGGCCGGATTGCTCGATCACACAATTGCCTTCGCACAGGCGATCCTGCGGGCAAATACGGCCACAGATTTCCGGAAAGGTATTGGTCATCTGGGACAGGTCATAGGCTTCGCGCAGGCGCCCTTCGGCAACCATTTTCAGCCAATCGGGAATGTTATTCTGCAACGGGCAATGATTTTGGCAAAACGGCACTCCGCACTGGGAACAACGGCTGGCCTGCTCGGCCGCTTTTTCCGCGGCAAACTGCTGATAGATCTCGTCATAATCCGCGCGCCGCCCTTCGGCATCCCGCTTGGGCGGCATGTCGCGCGCAACATTTACGAATTTCAACATCTTTTGCTGTGCCATTGACCAACCTCCAAAACGACCATCACCGGAACAGGATTACCCGACCAGAGAGCCTATGGAATACAAGCCCGGCCCGCACACTTCAAGAGGTTAGGGAAATCATACTTACCCTTTTTCCTGCGACAAATGGTAAAATATTGCCGCAATATGCAAATCAGCCCATTTAGGTAATGGTGCATTACCTAAATGGGCTGACTATTTTTTTCAAAAGACCCGCTTAATGTCCGCCGCTAGAATCAAGCAGCACCACCACCGCTTATACGACATCATTCAGGCACTTGCTTCCAATCCGGATCCATCAGC
>JALWOO010000358.1 GCA_027083485.1 Amylibacter sp.
GTCTTGCATCTGTGAGCCCAGCCAGGCCAGTGCCGCCGCCGAATCGTCCAATGCCGCAGGGCAGCGATGCTCCGGGGCCAGGCGATAATCAATGGCCAGCACCGGCTGGCCGGTGCGTTCGCAGATATGGGCGGCGATGAAATCATGGCTGTCCAGCCCGCCGAGGACGAATCCCCCGCCATGCAGAAACAATATGGCGCCCTTCGCCCCCTGCAGGACCTTGCCGCGGCAATACAGCCGGTAGGGAATATCGCCCGCCGGACCGGGCAGCATACCGTCGCGGGCGCTGACGGCGGCAGGGCGGGGCGGGTTCAGATGGCGGCACAGGCGGTCGTACAGGGCCCGCTGTTCGTCGAGTGAGCGGGACGCGGGGGCTGCGGCCGTGAAGGCTTCTGCCTCTTCGATGAAAGCGGCGATCTGGGGTTCGAGCATGGGGTACCTGCATGTGATGCTGCCACGGCATTCTGTTCCGGGCAGAAGAAATCCCGATTCGGGTTTTCGCAGCCCTCCGGCTGCTTGGCAAGAGGGCTGAATGACAGAATGTGTGCTAACAGGTTGACGGCGGCGCGTTTTCAGCGAAAGATTTCCGCAGATGGCTGTGGGGATGAGGAAACGTTTCGTTCGTCCTGCCTGTTTGCGGGCAAGATTGTTTCGACAGCCACAAGAACGAGCCCATGGGGGGCCGGAATTTCAATCAGGGGGAGACAATCCGACATGCGATTGACCAAACTATTCATGGCGGGGGCGGTGGCTTTGACGCTGTTCGCAGCCCAGCCCGCAGTTACGGTGAATGCGGAAACCCTGCGCTTTGCCTTCCAGGGCGATGCCAATTCGATGGATCCGTACAATCTGAACGAAACCTTCACGTTGGGCTTCCTCGGCAATATTTACGAGGGGCTGATTCGGCGCAATGCCAATCTGGAAATCGAACCGGCCCTGGCCGAAAGCTGGGAAATCGTCGAGCCGACGCGCTGGCGCTTCCATCTGCGCAAGGGCGTGAAATTCCATGACGGCACGCCCTTTACCGCTGACGATGTGCTGTTTTCCGCCGATCGCGTCCGCGCCGACGGCAGCGACCTGAAGACCCGCCTGAGTGCCGATACCAAGGTCGTCAAGGTCGATGACTATACGGTCGATTTCATCACGCCCAAGCCCAACCCCATCCTGATCGCGGAATGGGAAACCTTCTACATCATGTCGAAGAAATGGGCCGAAAAATATGGCGCGGTGAAGCCGCAGCAGGCCACCGGCAATGAGGAAAACTACGCAACCCGCCATGCCAACGGTACCGGCCCCTTCAAGCTGGTCAGCCGCGAAATCGACGTGAAAACGGTGCTGGAGGCCAACCCCGACTGGTGGGGCAATGCCACCAAGAAGACCAATGTCACCCGTGT
>JALWOO010000359.1 GCA_027083485.1 Amylibacter sp.
TGCCCAGTGTCACCATGTGCCGGAGATCTACGAGGGTATCGGCGCGGTGCAATCGGAAGCCCTGTTAAAGGCGTTTTTTGCCACGTTGCGAAAGTAACGCATAAACCCCGCTTGCACCCTCGCGCTTGCAGGGCTAAAACCGCGCGCAAACCATTGTAAAATTAAGGGACGCTGCCCCCATGTCGATCGACAAAGAAACCGCGCGCCGTGCTGCGCATCTGGCCCGCATAGAAGTGGCCGAAGAAGAACTGGACCATCTGGCACAGGAACTCTCGGGGATTCTGGATTTCATGGAGCAGCTGAACGAGGTCGATATCGAGGGCGTAGAGCCGATGACCTCTGTCACGCCCATGCGCTTGAAACGGCGCAAGGATGTGGTGACCGATGGCAATATTCAGGAGAAAATCCTGTCCAATGCCCCTGACGCCCGCGAGGGTTTCTTTGCTGTCCCCAAAGTGGTGGAGTAAGCCATGACCGATCTGAACAACCTGACCCTTGCCGATGCACGCGATAAACTGCGGGCCAAGGAAATCTCTGCGGTAGAGCTGGCCACGGCCTGCAATGCGGCGGTAGAGGCCAGCGATGCGCTGAACGCCTATTGTCTGAAAACGCCGGAACTGGCGCTGGAACAGGCCGCTGCGTCGGATGCACGGATTGCGGCAGGCGATGCGCCGGACATGTGCGGCATTCCGCTGGGCATCAAGGATCTGTTTTGCACCAAGGGCGTGGGCACACAGGCGGCTTCCAAAATTCTGACGGGTTTCACACCGGAATATGAAAGCACCGTGACAAGCAAGCTCTGGGATGCGGGCGCGGTGATGCTGGGCAAGCTGAACATGGATGAATTTGCCATGGGATCGTCCAATGAAACCTCGACCTATGGCCCTGCGGTCAGCCCTTGGCGGCGTGACGGGTCGGATGCGGCCCTGACACCGGGCGGGTCTTCGGGTGGTTCTGCGGCGGCAGTTGCTGCGGATCTGTGTCTGGCGGCAACCGGTACCGATACGGGCGGTTCCATCCGCCAGCCGGCGGCCTTTACCGGCATTGTCGGGATGAAACCCACCTATGGCCGTGTGTCGCGCTGGGGGGTGGTGGCTTTTGCCTCCTCGCTCGATCAGGCGGGACCGATGACCAAAACCGTGCGCGATGCGGCGATTTTCCTGAAATGTATTTCAGGCCATGACGCCAGGGACAGCACCAGTTTTGACGCCCCCGTGCCCGATTTCGAGGCCGCGCTGAGCGGTGACATCAAGGGCAAGAAAATCGGTATCCCCAAGGAATACCGTCAGGACGGCATGTCCGCCGAAATCGAATCGCTCTGGAACAAGGGCGCGGATATGTTGCGTGATGCAGGCGCGGAAATCGTCGATATTTCCCTGCCGCACACCAAATACGCGCTGCCGGCCTATTATGTGCTGGCACCGGCCGAGGCGTCCTCAAATCTGGCGCGTTATGACGGGGTGCGCTATGGCCACCGCGCCAAATTGCAGGCGGGTGAAGGCATCAACGAAATGTATGCCCGCACCCGTGCCGAAGGTTTCGGGGCCGAGGTGCGCAAGCGTCTGATGGTCGGGGCCTATGTGCTGTCTGCCGGTTTTTACGACGCCTATTATCGTCGTGCCCAGCGGGTGCGCACCCTGATCAAGCAGGATTTCGAGAAAGTCTATGCCGATGGCGTGGATGCGATTCTGACACCGGCGACGCCATCGGCGGCATTCGGGCTGGGTGAAATGGCCTCTGCCGATCCGATCCAGATGTATCTGAACGATGTGTTTACCGTGACAGTGAACCTTGCCGGTTTGCCCGCGATATCGGTGCCTGCGGGGCTGGATGCACAAGGGTTGCCGCTGGGATTGCAATTGATTGGCAAACCTTGGGAAGAGGGCGATTTGCTGAATACGGCCTATTCACTGGAACGTGCAGCGGGCTTTGTTTCCAAGGCGGACAAATGGTGGTAACCTGCGCCAAATGAACGAGGGAAATACATGCGAAATCTTTTTCTGACGGCGGCATCTGCTGTAATACTGGCGGCTTGCGGGGCACAAAACCCCGATGATGGTGCGCAGTATTCTGCGGGTGCCAATACAGATACAACAGCGATGCAACCGAATACGGATACGACTGCGGCGCAATCGGGGGATAAAGCACCTGCTGCAAAAGCGGCAGTGCCGACTCCGGATAATACCGGAATTTCCAACACCCAGAATTTCCGCGCCATCAAAAAGCAGGAAACCATCGAGTCCGACAAAGCCAAGCTCGAGGCGCTGAAAAGCTCCTATCAGCAGGTGGACCCCGATAGTGTTTCTGTTCCGTCAATACCCTCCAACGAGATCAATATAGCGGCCTATGCGTTGAAACAAAAAAATGCTGTTGGGCAAAAAATCTATCAGCGTTCCAGTATCCGCCTGTCAAATTGTAGCCGCTACCGTAATGATCCGGATGCGGCGCAGCGGGCATTCTTGCGCGCTGGTGGCCCGGAGCGCGATCCGCGCCGGCTTGATCCGGATGGTGACGGGTTTGCCTGTAGCTGGAATCCGGATTTCTATCGGAAAATGCTGAATCCGGCGGGATGATCCCCGCCTATCCCTCGCCGAATTTCGGGCCGCGCCGCCACGGGGGCGCGCCGGATATGGTGGTGTTGCATTACACCGCCATGAAAACCGCTGCGGAGGCAATCGAGCGCCTTTGTGATCCCTGTTTTGAAGTCTCTGCCCATTATGTGGTTGCCGAGGATGGCCGCCTGACCCCGCTTGTGGCGGAAACGGATCGTGCCTGGCATGCAGGGGCGGGGGGCTGGGGCAATGTGGATGATGTGAATTCCCGCTCTATCGGCATCGAAATCGCCAATGGCGGACCGGATAGCCAAGCGCCGGAATTTCCGGAACCGCAGATGGCGGCGGTTGAAACCTTGCTGGGTGATATTTTGACCCGCTGGAAGATCGCTCCGGAACGGGTGATTGCCCATTCCGACATGGCCCCCGGACGCAAGATTGATCCCGGCCCGTATTTTGACTGGCAGCGGCTGGCGGCAAAGGGGCTGTCGATCTGGCCCGAAGCCTCCCTGCGTCCGGTTAGCTGGTGGCGGTTTGCCGAAGATGCACAACGTTTCGGATATCGCGCTCCTGAAGGCGACTGGCGGCTTGTGCTGGCGGCGTTTCGCTTGCGGTTCCGCCCGAGGGCAAAGGGACCGCTGGACCCGGAAGATATGGGAATGATCGCCGCGCTGGCGCAAAACTGGCCCTGTTGTTGTTAGGGCTGGAAAACACCTCTTGAAAGGTGCTAGGCTGTCCCGATCATATCAATACTGAGTCTATGCCCATGCGTCCAAAACTGTTGACGACCATGCAGAGCTATTCGCGTTCTTTATTCCTGTCCGATTTGGCGGCAGGGGTGACGGTTGCGATGGTTGCCCTGCCTTTGAGTCTTGCCATTGCCATTGCCTCCGGAGCGGAGCCAGGCAAAGGCTTGATTACCGCCATTGTTGCCGGCTTTCTGATTTCGCTTCTGGGGGGCAGCAAGGTGCAGATTGGCGGGCCGACGGGGGCCTTTATCGTGGTGGTGTTCGGGGTGATTGCCGATCACGGCTATGACGGGCTGGTGCTGGCCACGCTGATGGCAGGGGTGATCCTGCTGGTTGCCGGATATTTGCGAATGGGGCGGTTGATCCGTTTTGTGCCCGGTGCGGTCGTGAACGGGTTTACCATCGGTATTGCCATCATCATCGCCACCAGCCAGCTTGCCGATTTGTTCGGTTTGCATACGGGCAAGCTGCCTGCGGATTTTCTGGATAAACTGCCCGCCCTCTGGGAGGCGCGGGCGAGCTTTAGCGTTTCGGCCTTTGCCATCGGATTGGGGACCATGTTTCTGATCTTGCTTTTTAAGCGGTTGGCACCGAAATTGCCGGGGCTGATTGTGGCGGTAGCGATTACCTCGGCGGTGGTGGCACTGGCATTGCTGCCGGTGGACACGATCCACAGCCGGTTCGGGGCCTTGCCAAACCACCTGCCGATGCCGCATTTGCCGGAAATTACGGCGGCGCGGCTGATTGAACTGGCTCCTTCGGCTTTTACCATTGCCTTTCTGGCGGCAATTGAATCGCTGCTTTCTGCTTTGGTTGCGGATGGAATGATCGGGAGCAAGCATCGCTCCAACGCTGAAGTGATTGCTCAGGGTTTTGCCAATATCGGCTCGGCTCTGTTTGGCGGCATGCCCGCCACAGGCGCAATTGCCCGCACGGCAACCAATGTGCGGGCAGGGGGGAAAACGCCGGTGGCCGGAATTGTGGCGGCATTTACGGTGATGCTGGTGATGCTGTTTTTTGCCCATTGGGCCGGTTATCTGGCCATGCCGGCGCTGGCGGGGCTTTTGCTGTTGACCGCGTGGAATATGAGCGAGCCGCACAAATGGCGCAGCTATCTGAGCGCCAAAAAGAGCGACCAGTTTTTGTTGTTGCTGACGCTGTCCCTGACTGTGCTGGCCGATCTGACTGTAGCCATTGGCACGGGTGTTGCGTTGGGGCTGATCTTTGCTGCCTTGGAAAACCGCAAAGCGCGGGCTTGACCGATCCGGTCAAACGGCGCTATTGCACAGGCCTTGCGGATGGCTGGACGGCCGCACCCTTTCGGGTGAGGAAAGTCCGGACTCCAAAGAGCAACGGTGCCGGGTAACGCCCGGCTTGGGTAACCAAAGGGAAAGCGCCACAGAAAACAGACCGCCTGTGCGTGCACAGGTCAGGGTGAAAAGGTGGGGTAAGAGCCCACCGCGGCGCTGGCAACAGGGCTGGCATGGCAAGCCCCACCGGGAGCAAGACCAAATAGGGATCGCGCGGACGCAAGTCCGGGGCCGCTTTTGCCCCAGCAGATCCGGGTTGGTTGCAAGAGCCTGTTGGTAACAGCAGGCCCAGATGAATGGTCGTCTATGGGGGCAACCCCGGGACAAAATCCGGCTTACAGGCCATCCGCAAGAAATCATTTAGCCCGCGTTTACGGGCAGCCCTGTTCGGCCCAAGCCATCAGGTTTCGTTTGAACCCGCCCCCGAAGGGATGCTTTTTGTTCACGGCAGCGGCGGTTTTGACGTTCAGATAGGTGGCCCCCTGTGTGCAAAGTGCATCGCGCCCCCAGGCATGGCAACTGCTGCAATTCTTGCCTTTCCAAACCGCATCCGGCAGGCCATCCAATGGCGAAAACAGCGGTGTTCCCTTAGCCAGCTCCGCAAGGGTTTTGCCGTTGATATCCGCGTCGTCGCTGATCAATATTGTGTCAAAGGTAAGCTGCCGGTTTTGCCCCTTCGCATCGTTGCGATTGTCCGGCAAGGAGGCCGGCAATAGCTGTAAACCTGCCAGCTTTACCTCAAGGGGGGCTTTTTTCCCGATAGGCTGCCAGCCGCTTTTGGCATGGACAAAGGGCAGCCCGACAAACAGAATCAGCAACATTGCCACGGCCAAAAGCGGATAACGCGTCATTTTTTACCCTTCGATTATGGTGAATTCTATCCGCCGGTTACGGCGCTTGTTTTGGGGCGAATTGTTCTGATAGGCAGGGTATTCCTCGCCATATCCGACCGAGGTCAACCGTTCGGCGGGGATGCCGTGTTTGACCAGATAATCGACGACGGCCTGGGCGCGTGCTTTGGAGAGGCGCTTGTTGGCCTTGGGTTTTCCATCGGAATCCGTGTGGCCGCTGACCTCTATTTTGATGCGGGGGCATCGGGTGATTATGTCGGCAAGGCTGTCCAGAAACGGGCGACTATTCGCGGTGAGCTGGGCGCTGCCGGAATTGAAAAACACGCTGGAGGAACGTGACAGGATTTCAAACCGGCCTTTGCAGGCGTCATTGTCCAGATTGCCGTCAGGTTCCAGTGCTACCCGTTTGGGTGTGGTG
>JALWOO010000360.1 GCA_027083485.1 Amylibacter sp.
CTCTGCCCGATCAAACGAGGCCGCAGGCTCCGCGCTCGCCCATGCGCGGTAAAACAGGCTGATCAGGCGATGGTGGAACATATCCGCAAAAGCCGCAAAACTGTGATCGCGGGCATTATGCTCGCGCTCGCGCACATATTCGGAAATATGCAGCGGCATCGGCCCGTTGGGACCAAAAACCCCGAACAGATAGGCCGATAATGCCGCCGTACCGCCGTTTTCTTCCGCAGGCACATAGGCCGCGATGGTCGAGGGCGCAAAAGCCATATCGACCTTTTGTTTCAGCCGAACCACATCCTGCGCAGGCGAATTTGTTTTGCCCAGACGCCGGCTTTGGCCCTGAGAGGCCTCGATCAGGCGCAAAGCCTGAAAAAAGTTGAACTTTTCCGGTTGATCCAACAGCGCATCAAGCGGGGTCAGATCATCTGTCGTTTGCCGCATTTGGCTGGCCATCTGGCGATCTCCCCTCTTTCAGTGCTGGTGATTACGGTTTCGGTAAAGGAATTGAGCGATACGTATTTGGCAAAGAAATGCTCCAGAACGGCCCCCAGAAGGTACACGCCGGTGCCTTCAAAATAGCTCTCGTCAAAACTCAGTTTCAGTTCGATCCCGCGAACAGCCGTGGTTAGAACCTCGTCGCGCATCCTGCGCACAATCGGGCGTGAGCTGATGGCGCTCACGCCTTCCAGCTGTTTTTCAAGGGATTTTTCGCCGCGGGGCGCATAAATGCCCAGCAATTCACGAATTCCGGTCGCCGCAGAGCCGCGATCGGCATCATCCAGCGACAGGTAATTCAGGCTCAGATGGCTGACCAGACGCCAGGCACTGCTGCCATCCGCCGCAAGCGAGGCACGGGGCGGGGAAATCGGGGTAACCGCGTGAATAACGCTGACAGGCCCCCCGTCGGCAAGCTGAAAATCCGTGCCCTGTTTGCCCGTCGCCAACAACAGCGGCAGATCCCGATTGGAGCAAAGTACCCGCACCGAAAGCTGTTCCAGCGTCTGCGGATAAGGGGCCTCCTGACGGTCCACCAGCGATAAAAACACATCGGTTCCGAGGTAAGACGACCTGACCCCCTTGAGCTTTTGCCGCTCGGAACGTTGCCGGTATCGCCGCCGCACCGCATAATAGGCGGCGTGGTTTTCACCCGCTGCGGTATAATCATCCGCCGAATAAAAAGGCCGAAACGCCACGTCTTCGGTTTTGTCCGACCCGACGCCCTCCACCGATAACAGGCTGTGGATTTCGTAATCCAGCGGTGCCGTGCGATCCACCACCACAAAATGATCCGTGTCCTGACGCTTGATCTGCACGCGGTCACAACGTTTTTCCATCAAGTTGACCGCCGGGGTGCAATAGAGCGCAAAGCTGTCCGTTGACAGGGTCTGTTGC
>JALWOO010000361.1 GCA_027083485.1 Amylibacter sp.
TCCGGCAGAGGCAAACACGCAGGCCGCCGTTAAACCGGCGATTCCCCCGCCAGAAACCAGTATATCCGTTTGAATTCGTAGCATTATGTCACCAATTGCCCAAGGAAACCTGTTAAATCGCAGGTCCGATGATGAATATAGGGGCGCGCTGCGGGCGGGCCAACCAGAACCGTTTTCATGCCCATGGCGTGGGGCACTTCCAGATTGCGGGGGTCGTCTTCGAACATGGCGGATCTGGTGGTATCAAAACCGTCACGCGCGATGATGGCTTCATAGGCGGCCCGTGCCGGTTTGGGGTGGAAATCGCTGTGTTCAATGCCGTAAATCGCATCGAAAATGCCCGCGAGGCCACGGCTCTCGAGCACCCGTTCGGCGTGGAATTCGGACCCGTTGGTATAGACAATTTTGCGCCCGGGCAGGTTGGTGATGTGGCTGCGCAGGGTCAAATCCTGCGTCATGTGATCCAGTGAAATATCATGGACTTCGGTCAGATAGGGCAGGGGATCCACGTCATGCTCCTGCATCATACCGGACAGGGTGGTGCCGTATTTTTGCCAATAGTGGTCCCGCAGGAAATTGGCCCGCGCATGATCCACCTTCAATTCGCGCATCACATAGGCGGTCATTTTGACTTCGATCTGGTCAAACAGAGCTGCTTCGGGTGGATAGAGGGTGTTATCCAGATCAAAAACCCAATGGCATACGTGAGAGAAGCTGTTTTTCATGGTACCAGAATAGTCATGCCGGAACGGATGCGCCAGAGCAAAGCGGTTTTTGCGTCAAATGCGCCCGTATTTGCCTCTTTGCTTGCTTTGGTATTTAAGGTGACAATAAAATAAAAAAGATGAACAAAGGTATACAATGAAGATTCACGACAAAGTCAAACATGCACGCAAGCTATTAATAGAGGCGCGCAACGATCTGGTTAAAAAGCTTCAAAACGACCGCAGCCGCCAACGCGGTGCCATTGTGCGTGAATTGCACGCTTTGTCGGGCATGTTGGGCGAGGATGGCAGTTATTTTTCTCAAGCGGGGCAGGATCGGGTGATCGACCGGCTGTTGCAGGGGAAAACCGGCGGTGTGTTTGCCGATATCGGCGGGTATGACGGGATGACCGGCTCCAATACCCTGTTTTTCGAGGTGTTTCGCGGCTGGTCCGGTATTCTGGTGGAACCCTCGCCCACCCAGTTGCGCAAGGCGGAACAGGTGCGGCGCTGCCCTTGCCTTGGCTATGCGGTGGCGGGGCGCGCGGCGACAATGCCGTTTATGGAAATCACCGAAGGCTATACCCAGATGCGCGGTTTTCTGGACAGCTATGATCGTGATTTGCTGGCGCAGGTGCGCGGGGATGCGCGCCACAAAGAGGTGATCCATCAACTGGAGGCCAAGCCGCTCGCAGAAATACTGGCCACGGCGGGGCTGTCCAAAATCGACTATTTGTCGCTGGATGTGGAGGGCGGCGAAATGGATATTTTGCAGAACTTCGCCTTTGACGATTTTGATATTGATCTGTGGAGCATTGAAAACAACAGCCAAAGCAGTGAGTTACCGGAATTCATGCTCGATCACGGGTATGATTTGATTGAATTTGCCGGTGTGGATGATCTGTTCCGCAAGCGGCGCTGAGGAGAGACGCAATGACCCCGAAAAATGATCCCAAAGATGCCTATGGGCTGATTTTGAATTCCATCGACGAGGGTGTGTTTTCGCCCGGGGACCGGTTGGTTGAATCCGATCTGGCCGATCGTTTCGGCGTGTCGCGCACACCGGTTCGCGAGGCATTGCAGCGGCTGGAAACCGAAGCCATGCTAAGCCGTGATGGCCGGTCCCTGATTGTGGCATCACTGGACCACAACCAGATTGCGGAATTTTACGAGGTGCGTTCGCAGCTTGAGGGCTTGGCGGCGGCGCTGGCGGCGCAACATGCGTCGGATGAGGAAATCCGGGTCCTGTTTGGCATGATCGAGACCGACAGAACCATCATTGGCGATCCGCGCAAGCTGTCACGTGCCAACCGGCGGTTTCACAACCAGATCCATATGGCCAGCCGCAACCGCTATCTGGTGCGCCAGTTGGAGATGGTGCATCGCTCCATGGCGCTTTTGACCGAGACTTCCCTTGCGGCGTCCGGACGGGGGCAGGAATCCCTTGATGAACACCACGCAATTGTGACGGCCATATCCAACCGGCAACCGGAAGAGGCAGATGCCGCCGTGCGCCACCACCTTTCGCTGGCCTTTGAAACCCGTTTGCGTCTGGATGCGGCGAGCTATAATCCGAAATTACGTTAAGGGCTGGAGCCGTTCAACCTGCACCGCAGGTTTGGGGGCCGTAAGGCGATCTATTTCGCCTTGGTGTTCGCGATCATTGATCCCGTGGCAGGTTTTGTCCCAGTACATGGGTTTCATAAAGAGTTCATACAGCGCTTTGTAGGCAGCGAAGGACCCGATCGGCCAATAAAACAGCATCAAAGGCAATGCGCCAAACAGGCTGCGGTCCTCCCTTTGGCGCAGGGCAACAAATCCCAACACCAGCAAAAGCGCCTCGGTTGCGAGAAATGCCACAACCATTATGTTGATGAACAAGGGGGAAACGGCCTGATAGAGCGGTAATTCATAGCCCATGGAGAATGTCCAGAGCGGCAAAACCATAGGGGTTGCGGCAAAAGAGGTAAAAGTTCCCAAAAACAGGATGTGAAAGATCAGAAACCCGAACCCGCCAAGTTGCCGGTACAAGGCAACAGGATTGCGCAAATGGGTAACCCAGGTTTGCAAAAAACCCTTGAGCCAGCGTGATCGCTGCCTAATCCATGGCAATACCCTAAAATTGGCCTCTTCATAGGTGGTTGCAGGGGCGCAAACGCAGCGCATCCCCAAGCGGTGCAATCGCATGCCCAAATCCGCGTCTTCGGTCACGTTATGGGCATCCCAGCGACCAAGCTTTTCCAAATGGTCCCGGCGGAAAAACACCGATGTGCCCCCGAGCGGAATCGGTAGGCCAAGCCGTTGCAGACCGGGCAGAATGACACGAAACAGGATGGCGTATTCAATGGTGA
Organism: Amylibacter sp.; assembly: GCA_027083485.1. Taxonomy (GTDB): domain Bacteria; phylum Pseudomonadota; class Alphaproteobacteria; order Rhodobacterales; family Rhodobacteraceae; genus Amylibacter. Next base: position 3,056 of record JALWOO010000361.1, read on the forward strand.
AACATCGGGATAACCAATTGGTTTTGCTGTTATAATAGTCCAGTCGGCACTGCACACAGGCAACGTTTTCTGCCGATTTTTCAAAGGTTTCGATCACCCGATACAATTGGTCCGGTTCCGGAGCATCTTCGGCATCATAAATGCCGATGATATCGCCTTTACAAAAATCCAGCGCGTAATTCAACGCCCTTGGTTTGGTCTGAAGATGGCTGGCAGGTACCTCGATGCTACGCATCCAGTAGGGTAGACGACGGGCTGCCAGATGGTTTTTTGTTTCCTGATCGTTTGCCTCGTACACAATACATATTTCCAGCAATTCCTTGGGATAAACCAATGCGGACATGCGCTCTATCAGGCGGTCAAGAATATCGCTTTCGCGCAAAAGTGGCACCATGATCGAGATTTTTGGCAGTTTTTTCTTTGGCTTTTGTGATTTCTGCTCTGGCGGGCTGCGCAAAAAGGCGATCAATGTGACCAGTTTGAACAAACTGTTGCCGATCAGGGCCACAAGAATCCAGCCAAGGAGTGCGGCAATCAATTGCTGTGGTACAAGCACCGCCGCCAGAATGAGGGTTGCCAATAGAAATGCCCCGATGATTTTGGGTTTTCTGCCATGCCAACCCCGAATGCTTAGCCCTTCGGGGCAGCGACAGTTGGCTGCTTGGGAGAGTTCCTCTTTAAAGGTGGTCTGATAGTAGCGCAAAATTGCATTTTCACTACTTAAGACGAATAAAACATTGGTCGAAATATCCAGTAAGGCATTGCGCGTTTGCTCCCTCTGGGCGGGATCGGAAATCGCCACCACAAGCGTTTCACCGAGCTTTTTCCATATCACAAAGCCCTGTTTGATCCCCAGAATAGGTGAGCAGGCCTGCGCCAGAATGCGGGAAGGCGGATCGCGGTCAAGATCGACCACCGGTAACGTTGCCTGTTCCCCGAGTGCATCCAGAATGGCCTGCTCTTTGGTGACTTGCAGCCCCAAAAGCATTTCGCCCAGACGCAAATCCTCGTGTTTTTGCAGGGCCAGGGCCTTGAACAAATCCCCGGGATCGAGCGCCCCGCTTTGCAGCAGGATATCCCCAATGCGTTCCGGTCCGGCACCACGGTGCCGGACAGATACGGAATGATCCCGTAGGGCATGATGAGCATTCAGTGACATAGCGCCATCTCTATTGGATAGGGCTATCGTCGCTGCTGAAAGTTAATTTGTTATTAAGGCCTTGGCGGATTTGTCCAACAAATGCCGGATTTTACGGCATCGACGCGACAAAACGTTCGAACAGATAGAAGCTGTCTTGCGGTCCGGGGCTTGCTTCAGGGTGATGTTGCACCGAAAAAACAGGCCGGTCGGTCATGGCAATACCGCAGTTGGACCCGTCAAACAGGGATACGTGAGTTTCCTTGACGCCGTCAGGCAGGCTGCTCGCGTCCACTGCAAAACCGTGGTTCATCGAGGTGATCTCCACCTTGCCGGTCCCGGTTTCCTTGACCGGATGGTTGGCCCCGTGATGCCCGTGGTTCATCTTGAGGGTTTTGCCCCCTAATGCCAAGGCAAGCATTTGATGTCCAAGGCAAATACCGAAAATTGGCAGATCGGTTGTATCCAGTATTTCGCGGATCACCGGCACCGCATATGCGCCTGTCGCCGCCGGATCACCCGGACCATTGGACAGGAAGATACCGCTTGGATTATGGGCGAGGATTTCCTCGGTTGTGGCAGTGGCGGGAAGCACAGTGACGTCACAGCCCGCAGAGGCCAGACAGCGCAGGATGTTGCGTTTGGCACCGAAATCAATGGCCACAACCTTTTTGCCGGCGGTGGTGCGATCGGTAAACCCGTCCGGCCAGGCCCAGCGTTGTTCATTCCAGTTGTAGGATTGCGCACAGGTGACCTCGATCGCCAGATCCTGCCCTTCCAGCCCTTTGAAGTCGCGGGCTTTTTGCAGCAGGGCGGGGATGTCGAATTTGCCGTCGGGTGCGTGTTGGATGGCCACATGCGGCGCGCCCTGCTGGCGAATGGCGCGAGTCAGGCGGCGCGTGTCTATGCCGCCAACACCGATCCGGCCGCGTTTGGCCAGCCATGCGGACAGAGTTTGTTCAGAGCGCCAGTTTGACGGTTCCGTCGGGTCCCATTTAACGATCATTGCGCGCGCCACAGGATCGGCGGTTTCGTCGTCTTCGGCGGTGACGCCGGTATTGCCGATGTGCGGAAAGGTAAAGGTAATCGCCTGACCGGCATAAGACGGGTCGGTCATGATTTCCTGATAGCCGGTCATGGCGGTGTTGAAGCACAGCTCTGCCTCGATGATGCCGGTGGCCCCGAAACCGCGGCCATAAAATATGGTCCCGTCGGCGAGTACGACGCAAGCAGTTGGAAAATCGGCGTTTTCCTGTTTTTGGGCGGCGGATGATGCGGATGACATGGGGGCAGAGTCCTCTGGCAAAATTTGCGCGAAACTACGCTTGAACGCGGCAATGGTCAAGGGTTTGTGCCAAAAAGAATATGCCAATGAATACAGAAAGTTAATTCGAAAATACTTCATTGTCAGGCGTCAAAAATACTTGTAAATTGAAATCTTGATACGGCGAGCCGGGAGACTTAGGTCATGCGCGACAAGATAAATACCGAGATGAAACAAGCGATGCGCGATAAAGAGCGGGAACGTTTGGCGACAATCCGATTGATCAACGCAGCGATCAAGGATCGGGATATTGCGGCGCGCAGCGAGGGCAATCAGGACGGCGTATCGGATGCGGAAATTCTCACCGTGCTGGCCAAGATGGTCAAGCAGCGGC
>JALWOO010000362.1 GCA_027083485.1 Amylibacter sp.
CTGGGGGGTGGTGTCTTCGGGTTCGATTTTCCCGCCGGGAAATGCGACCTGCCCGGGGTGATGTTTCAGGGCGGCGGCGCGTTTGGTTAATACGAGGTTGAGGCCGGAGGCTCGCGGGATCAGGGGTACTAAAACAGCTGCGCTGCGCAAGGGTTTCGCGGGCGGAGGGCTGCCCGCGTTCAGGTCAAAATCGGAGGTTTGCGGCACCGCATATTTCCGGTTCAGCGCACGCGCAATACGGCCTATGTCTATGTTCCGAGAGTTCATAGGCCCTTTTGCCGCAGTGTGCGGCAAAGGGCAAGCAGGGTCTACGCCCTAACTGTCTTTCTTGGCTTCAAATCCAAGCCCCTGCGGATCAAGCACATAGTGTTCGCCGCAAAACTGACAGTCCGCTGTGACCGTTCCTTCGGGGGTTGTCATTTTCTGGATGTCTTTTGCCGAATAGATCGACATGGTTTGGCGCACCTTATCGGCACTGCAGGTGCAGCCGAATTCGATTTTTTGCGGCTCGAAAATACGCGGGGATTCCTCGTGGAAAAGCCGGAGCAGCAGTTGGGGTTTGCTGACAAAGGGACCGATCAATTCGGTTTCCTCTACCGTATCCAGCAGAATATTCACACGATTCCAGTTTTCCTGATCGTCTTCGCTGAGGCTGACAGGCGCGGTGTCCGCATCCTTTTCCTGCAGAATCGAAGGCGAGGCCTTGGGCATGTGTTGCAACATGATGCCACCGGCGCGCCATGCCATTTCTCCGGCGGGTGTCTTTGACTGGCCTGCCAGCGTGCGAAAACGGGTAGGCAATTGTTCGGATTGGGCAAAATAGGCTTCGGCGCAATCGGACAGCGATTTGCCGCCCAGGGCGGTAATGCCCTGATAGGGTTTCATGCCGTCACCCTGATCAATCAGAATCGCAAACATGCCCTTGCCGATTTTCTCGAATCCGGTGCCCGTTGCCTGTGGCAAAGTTTCCGGATCATAGCTGGCCCAGGCACGCAATTTGGCCGGTTCACCTGCTGCTGTTGGTCCGTAATAATCGGTGGCGACAATGCGCAATGGCCCGTCACCACGGATCTGGACAGACAGTTTCCACCGGATATCAATGGTTTGTCCGATCAATGCGGTAATGATCGCAGCTTCGGCGACCTGTGCGGACACTTCTTCGGGATAATCATGCTGCTGCAGGATTTGGTTCAGCACACCGTCCAGACGGGCGATTCGGCCGCGAACATCGGCTTTGTCCAGTTGAAACGGGAGCACTTGATCGTCTTGATTGGCAATCTCGGTCATGAGTGTATCCTTTGAGAGGGGTCCAAAGAAAATGGATTCCCTGCTGCCATTCGCATAAAAAAAGGGTTAAGCCAAGGGTATGAAACGATTTGGTGAAC
>JALWOO010000363.1 GCA_027083485.1 Amylibacter sp.
ATAATCGTATTGCAGTCGGTCAATATGATTGGGTTGCTGGTGCATTATTTCAAGATTTATAATCACATGTAAATGTATTGAATATAGGGCTAAATAGATTATTTAGCCCTGTTTTATACAAATAAATAACAGGAGTTTAAAATGAATAAATTAAAATTAATAATAATACTAACCACCATGTTTGTGAGTTCAGTGTTTGCTGCACCAGTTGGTTCACGCTTTAGTTATCAAGGTCAATTGCAAGTCAGCAATAATGCAGCTAATGGTCTATATGACCTTCACTTCTCTCTTTGGGATAATGTATCGGGCATGGGTCAGCTAGGCGGTGATTTGATTCTTGAAGATGTGGATGTGGTTAATGGACTCTTTTCGGTTGACCTAGACTTTGGCGATGTGCCTTTTGACGGCGATGATGTGTATATAAGAATAAGTGTTAGAGAGGGCTCTTCTACGGGTAGTTTTACTTTCATATCTCCTAGACAACGCATAAATGCAACACCCTATGCCACTCAGGCTGAATTTTTAGCAGCCAACGGCGCAACAACGGGGCAAATACTTCAATTTGATGGCACCAATTGGGCTGCGGCAAATATCGGCACAGGTACTTCTCCATGGACTCCTGGTTTTGGCGGTACTCAGTATATTGGCGATGTTGTTATTGGAGATTTGGTCGCCTCTGCTGGTGATACTTTGCAAATATTATCAGAAGTTGATAAGTCGCCATTGCGCATCTTAGTTGGGGGAGTTGGTACGCGTTTTAGGGTCAGTAAAAATGGTGGAACGGGTGTTGGTGCAAATTATAGTGATGGGGAAATCCCTGTTGATGGTTTGCACGTATCAGGAGATACCGTTATAGGTAACACCACTTCATCTGCAAAGTTAACCCTGTCTGCAGGCGCTGGACAAGATCCAATAAGAGCCAGAGTTAACGGTGCTAGCAAGTTTGTGGTACAAGCAAATGGCGGCACAAATATTGGTGGAGGTTCTACAGTTGCTCCAGAAAATGGGTTGGATGTTGAAGGTGGTGTTATATTGGGTGGTGCTGACCCTGTTTCTGGAGTTGCATTAATGGTATCTTCTCCAACAGGCACACAACCTGTCTCTGTAAGTATTAATGGCAATTCCGCTTTGCAAGTAGCTAGCAACAGCGGTGTTGCTATTGGTAGTGGTCTAGTAAGTGCTTTCCCTCCTCCATCAAATGGTTTACGAGTTTCTGGTAAATCAACACTTTCTGATGAAACCACAATAAACGATGACTTAATTGTTTCAGGAGATGCCAAACACAGCCGCACTGATAGCTATGGATTTGCTAAAGCAGGTATTGAATTCTCATGTGGAAATGCTGGAACGACTCGAATAAATTACTTTAATAACATCAATACAA
>JALWOO010000364.1 GCA_027083485.1 Amylibacter sp.
GCAGAAACAGCGATTTACAATTTGGAACCGCGCATTATCGCCGGAACGCTCGATGTGCGTTCAGGGCGGGACGATACGGGACCGCAAAGCCAGATCACCTTTGATATCCGGGCCGAGCTTTGGGCGTCTCCGGTGCCGGTGGAACTGTATTTGCGCACCCGTCTTGATATGGCCGACGGGGCCATCACCATCGACAAGATGTTGTAAGCCATGGATACACGCCTGCTTAAACACTATGAAACCGAATTGGCCTTCATCCGCGAAATGGGGGCGGAATTTGCCGAGGCCTATCCGAAAATTGCCGGACGTCTGGGCATGGACGGGGTGGAAATCAATGACCCCTATGTGGAACGCCTGATCGAGAGCTTTGCCTTTCTGACCTCGCGCATACAGCTTGAACTGGACATGCGCTATCCGGTGTTCACCCAGCATTTGCTGGAAATCATCTATCCGCATTATCTGGCCCCGACACCGGCAATGTTTGTGGCGCAAATCACGCCGGACAAGGGGCTGACCGAACGCTTTGTGATGAAACGCGGCACCCGCATGCGTGCGCCTCTGCGTGAGGGGGACCAAACGGCCTGTGAATTCCGCACTGCCCACGAGGTCGATCTCTGGCCGCTGGAAATCAGCGAGGTGCAGTATTATTCAGGGCGCGGCGAGGTCGTTGCCGCAGGCATTGGCACGGGAAATGCGGCCCGTGCGGCGATCCGTTTGCGGCTGCGTGCCAAGGCGGGGCAAAAGCTCAAGACCCTTAACATCCCGCATCTGGACCTGTTTTTACCGGGCAATGACAGCAAGCCGTGGCATTTGTATGAACATCTGTTGGCCAATAGCACGGGGCTGGTCGGGCGCTCTGTTGACCGGCGGGATGACTGGATTGTGCGCCCGCAAAACAGCGGCGTTGCCCATCACGGGTTTGATCCGGAACAGGCCATGTTGCCCTATCCGGGGCAGTCCTTTGACGGCTACCGTTTGTTGCAGGAATATTTTGCCCTGCCACAACGGTTCTTTTTCGCGCGGTTGCAGGGGCTGGCCGAAATCTGTGCGGCGGCGCAGGGGGATCAGGCGGATGTGTATATTTTGCTGTCTGAAACACGCCCCGAAATGCAACAGACCCTGTCAACGGACAGCTTTGCGCTCTATTGTACACCGGCGGTCAACCTGATGGAAAAACGTTGTGACCGCGTGCAGATCAAGCGTCAGGACACGGATCATTTTGTGGTGGTGGACCGCACGGCACCGCTGGATTACGAAATTCACAGCCTGTTATCGGTGGAGGGCGTCGGGTCGGACAAAACCGAAGACGTGGCGTTTCGGCCTTTTTATTCGGCGGATGATTATACCGCAGCGGGTGAAAACCACGCCGCCTATTATGCGG
>JALWOO010000365.1 GCA_027083485.1 Amylibacter sp.
CCCGCTCCACTGATACCATATCCGCCCGCATCACCCGTGCCGCGTGGCGCATGCCGGGAAAAACCAGCTCGTCGGTAACAATTGTGGGCGTTGTGCCGTGCAGCAGGGTTTGCAGCGCCAGCAGCACCGCATTTTGCGCGCCATAGGCAAGGGCGATGTCATCGGGTACGGCCTCTATGCCGGTGTAGGTCAGCCAGTCACAGGCAGCTTGTCGCGCCGTCAGATCGCTGTCGGCTTTGGGATGCAAAACATAATTGGGATTGGGGGCGCTGGCCAGATGCACAAAGGCGCGCTGAATGTCGCGGTCCTGCCCGAGCTGCGGGTTCTTGCTGCCTCGCAGATCTGTTTTGCCATCACCGTCATTTTGCAACAGCAAGGAGGTAACGACTTGCGTATCCTGACCGGCTTCGTGGCCTTTGACAAAGGTTCCCCGCCCGACCACCGCTTCCAGAATGCCCTCGTCCGTGGCCTTGCGATAGGCCCGCGCCACAGTGCCCGGCGTGATCTGCAAGGACCAGGCCAATTCCCGAACCGGCGGCAAACGCACACCGGCAGCCAGATTTCCGGCGCTGATATCCGCACGCAAAGCATGAAGCAGGGCCATATATTTGGGTCCGTCAAATCCGGACAAGTCAGGAGACCATTTTGTACCCATTACAATGTTTCTCTGGCTAAGGGGTGATTCATTTTGTATCGTTTTATTGTACCGAAAATGGTGCAGTGTATCAATACAAAATGGAGCGCGAGATGGTACAGTACAAATCGAACCACATCGCGCTGGCAGAGTTTTTCTGTTCGCGCGAGACCATTCCCCCACTCGCAGGCATCGCCCTGCAAGTGGCCTATCAAACCGTGGTCTGGAGCAACCGGGCAAATACCCGCAAAGCTTTGGCCAGGCTGAACAAGGCGCAGCTGGATGATATCGGTGTCAGCGAAGCAGATGCAAAAACAGAATTGCGCAAGCCTTTTTGGCGCGCATAAGGGCAGGGTTTTATCCTGCCTGTAACCGGAGCGGTGTTACCTCCCGCTCCGGTAAAAATAACATTTACAACGTGTTATAGAACCTGTCATAGAGCGGCCCGAGCGAATCCTCGGCAAACAAAGAGGACACGGACGTACCGTTTGCCGTGTTCAAAATCGCTTGTGCCAGCATCGGGGCCAACGGCACCGCGCGGATTTTTTCACAGGCGGTAACCTCCGGTGTCAGCTCGATTGAATCGGTAATTACCAGCTGCTTCAGGTTCGAGTTCATAATCCGTTCAACCGCCGGACCGGACAAAACCCCGTGGGTGATATAGGCGTGAACCTCGCTCGCGCCCTTTTCAATCAATGTATCGGCGGCCTTGCACAATGTACCGGCTGTATCAATAATATCGTCCAC
>JALWOO010000366.1 GCA_027083485.1 Amylibacter sp.
CACTTACTATAGACGTACAACACATCAGGAGAACCCCATGACCAAATATCATCCCGTTATCATTGCCCTGCACTGGCTGTTGGCGCTGGCCATTATTTTCATGTTGCTGGCAGGCAGCCTTATGCTGTCGGAAACCCCGAACAGCGATCCGGAAAAACTGAATGCTCTGGCCATTCATATGGGGCTTGGAATTACCATATTATTGCTGACGCTGATCCGGCTGGCCGTCCGGCTGCGCACCGGTGCGCCGGAACCGCTTGAAGGGACCACCCCCAAGCAGGAACAAATCGCCTCTGTCACACATGTGCTTTTGTACCTCGGGGTGATTGCTATGGGCGTGTCCGGTGTGGCAATCGCGCTGTCGGCGGACCTTGGCAATATCGTTTTCTTTGGCTCGGGTCAGCCGCTGCCAAAGGATTTCGAGGCTTTCCTGCCCTATGAAGTGCATGAAATCGTATCCTCCGCCCTGATCGGGTTGATTGCCCTGCATGTGGCGGCGGCGGTTTTCCACCAGCATTTCATAAAAGACGGGATCATGTCGCGGATGAGCTTTCGCAACAAGTAATCCCTGAGGCATAAAAACAAAAAGGGCGCTTGCAACCGGCCGGTTGCAAGCGCCCTTTTTGTTTGTGTATCCGGTTCCGGCCTATTCCTGAGGAATAACCCGCAGATGCAATTCGCGCAGCTGTTCGTTGGTCGGTTCGGACGGTCCGCCCAGCATCAGGTCTTCGGCGCGCTGGTTCATCGGGAACATGATGACTTCGCGGATGCTGGTTTCATCTGCCAGCAACATCACCAGACGGTCAATGCCGGTGGCACAACCGCCGTGGGGTGGCGCACCAAAGGTAAAGGCCCGCACCATGCCGCCAAAACGCTTGTCCACCTCGGAATTCGGATAACCCGCAATTTCAAAGGCCCGATACATGATTTCCGGTTTGTGGTTCCGGATTGCGCCGGACAGCAACTCATAGCCGTTACAGGCCAGATCATATTGATAGCCCAGAATGGTTTCCGGATCTTCGGCGCTCAGGGCCTCCATACCGCCCTGGGGCATGGAAAATGGGTTGTGCGAGAAATCCACCTTGCCGGTTTCAGGATCCCGTTCGTACATGGGGAAATCCACGATCCAGCAGAATTCGAACCTGTCCATGTCGGTCAGGCCCAGTTCCTCGCCAATCACCACACGGGCGCGGCCGGCAACGGATTCAAACGCTTTCGGTTTGCCGCCAAGGAAGAACGCCGCGTCCCCGACCTCAAGGCCAAGCTGCTTGCGGATCGCCTCGGTGCGTTCCGGCCCGATGTTCTTGGCCAATGGGCCGGCGGCTTCCATGCCGCCTTCCACTTCGCCGGATTTCAACATCGCCTGGGCTTCTTTTACCTTGATGCCCAGTTCCTGCGCCACCGCATCGGCGGTTTTTTCGCGCCAGAAGATATAGCCCATGCCGGGCAGACCTTCGTTGATGGCGAATTTGTTCATCCGGTCACAGAATTTGCGCGACCCGCCCTTGGGGGCCGGAATGGCGCGCACTTCGGTGCCTTCGTTTTCCAACAGGCTCGCGAAAATCTTGAAGCCGGAGCCTTTGAAATGCTCGGACACCACCTGCATTTTGATCGGGTTGCGCAGGTCGGGCTTATCTGTGCCATACCACAACGCCGCATCCTTGTAGGAAATCTGCGGCCAGTCCTGATTGACGGGGCGGCCTTTGCCGAATTCTTCCATGACGCCCTTGAGCACCGGTTCGATGGTGTCGAAAACATCCTGCTGGGTGACAAAGGACATTTCCATATCCAGCTGGTAAAAATCCGTCGGCGAGCGGTCGGCGCGCGGGTCTTCGTCGCGGAAACACGGGGCGATCTGGAAGTATTTGTCAAAACCGGCCACCATCATCAGCTGTTTGAACTGCTGCGGGGCCTGTGGCAGGGCGTAAAACTTGCCCGGATGCAGGCGCGACGGCACCAGAAAATCACGCGCGCCTTCGGGGCTGGAGGCGGTGATGATCGGAGTCTGGAATTCGTTGAAATCCCGCTCTTCCATGCGCTTGCGGATCGAGGAGACCACGCGCGAGCGCAGCATCATGTTTTCATGCAGGCTTTCGCGGCGCAAATCGATGAAACGGTATTTCAGGCGGGTTTCTTCGGGATAGTCCTGATCGCCGAACACCGGCAGCGGCAATTCGTCGGCTTCGCCCAACACTTCCATGTCGCGAATGAACACCTCGACTTCGCCGGTGGGCAGCTTCGGGTTGATCAGGCTCTCGTCGCGCGCCATGACGTTGCCGTCAATGCGGATCACCCATTCGGAACGCACCTTTTCCACGTCCTTGAAAACCGGGCTGTCCGGATCGGCCAGTACCTGCGTGATGCCGTAATGGTCGCGCAGGTCGATAAACAGGATGCCCCCGTGATCGCGCACCCGATGCACCCAGCCGGACAGGCGGACAGTGTCCCCCACATTGGAAGCATTTAATTCGGCGCAAGTGTGACTGCGATAAGCGTGCATGGCGGACCCTTTGAGGATTTGAATTCTATCCGCGTGGGTACACCCTTTTGCAGCGCAATTGTCAAGAGAAGCAGCGGATTTTGCGTTTGGAGGCCCCAAAAAATTGAAACCCTGACAGGCCTAGCACCTGTCAGGGTCCATTTGCGTTAGACCGGTGAATGAGAGGGGAGCCCAGACCGATCCTAGCAACTCTAACCAACGGCACCCTGCAACAGGATACTGTGGATTTGATCTTTCAACGCAAGGCGTTGCTTGCGCATTTCCATCAGATGCAAATCATCCGTTGGTTCTACATCCGTTTCCGCCCGATGAACGGCGCGGTTTAAATCATGATATTCATCCGCCAGCTTGGCAAAATGTTTATCTGTCTGACGCAGTTCCGTCATTTTATCGGCAAACTCCGGAAATTCCTCGGTCAGCTCATGCGGTGTATGCGACAAATTTTGTCTCCTGATTCTGTTTCTTGTCCCCTTTGTAGCGGTCAGGAAACCGGGCCACCTTGATCTTTATCAAATAACAGACGTTTTAAAATAAATATATCGCAGTGCTTGTTATGCCTAACCAACCCAGAAAGCACGGGCTAAGGCGCGGAGCTATGCAACAGGCACCCTATCCGGCATTTTGGTTTTTTGTACCTTTGCAGCTGTTAAGCCCTAATATCCGGAAAATAAGGCAAAGCCCGGTAACAGAATTGATGAGCGCCATCACACCGACCACCAGCATTGCATAATAGAGTATAGGCGAGGTGAACATATTCGGTGGCGAAATAAAGACCCCGATAACGACCAGAATACCAATTGCGGCACGCATCAGGCGATCCTCTGCTCCCAAATTTGCATTCATGGATATCCCCTCCAAAATCTCCCGATACCCTAACGTAATGCCATTGTGTAACAAAGTGAAATCACTTTTTTTGGGGAAACCCCGCCAGAGCTGCCCACTTTCGCCGCTTCCCCACTTGTACTGCATGGGTATGCGCACTATTTCGATGTTTGCACACTGATCTGGGGATAATCACCGTTGGCGCATTCTACACTCTTTTTGGCACTGGCCTTGCCCGTGTCCCTGATGATCGTTGTATTTTCCGCAAATTATTTTTTGCGCGGGGCCGTATCCATTGCCCACACCCTGAGCCTGCCGGAATTTCTGGTCGGATCGGTGATCGTGGCCGTCGGCACCTCTGCACCGGAAATGGCGATCAATATCTCTGCTGCCCTGTCCGGTGCCGGTGATATCGTCATCAGCAACATTGTCGGCTCCAACATCGTCAATCTGGCGCTGGGGATCGGGTTGGCCGGATTGATCATCAGCTTTGATCGCGCCCGCAAAGAATACACCCGCACCATATTCGTCGGTTTGTTCGGGGCCATTGCGCTTTTGGCCAATACCCTGCTGACAAGCCACCTGCCCGGCCTTGCGAATTTCTCGAGCCTGTTCGGCATGGCGTTAATGCTGGCCTTTGTCATGTTCATGTATTCGTCAATCAAGTCGTCCTCCAGCGAAGACGAAGAAGACCATGGCGGAGATCTGTCCCTGTTGCCGGCAATTTTGCTGATTGTGGGCGGGGCCTGCGCCATGGCGCTCGCCTCCAACTATGCTGTTGATGTGGCTGTGGAATTATCCCACCGGCTCGGCATTCCGGAAGCTGTCGTCGGGGCCACTGTGATCGCAGCGGGTGGCTCCCTGCCAGAGGTTTCGTCCTGTATCGCAGCCGCACGGATGAAGCGGCCCAACCTGATTTTGGGCAATATCGCCGGCAGCCAGATTTTCAACATTCTGGGGATTTTGGGCCTCTCCGGTATCATTCGTTCGTTTGAGTATTCGACCGTTCTGGGCATTGATATCGCCATTCTGATCGTGATGACGCTGATTACCCTTTTGTGCCTTTTCTACAAACCGCTACGCCGGTTTATGGGGCCGGTTCTGGTGGCATCCTACGTGGTTTACGCAGGCTATCTGATTGCCATCGCGACTTAACGCCGGTTAACGGCTTCGCGCCAGATCAGCAGCATCGCCCCGCCAACAATGATCCCCGCCCCGATCAGGCTGATGGCATCAGGCACCGTGGCGTAAATCCAGTAGTCATACAGCGTCGCAAAAACCAGGGTGGCATAGCTGAACGGCAAAACGTAACTGGCTTCACCCGCGCGCATGGACTGTATAAACAGCGCCTGCCCGCAGACCATCACCCCGCCAACCGCCGCCAGAGCAAGCCATTGCCCCGCAGTCGGCATTTGCCACACAAACCCCACGGCGATCAGGGAAATCACCGCCCCCATGGCGTTATTCACCAACAGGATTTGCAACGGGGTTTCGCGCCCCGAAAGCAGCTTTACCAACGTCACCTCCAGCCCCATTGCCATTGCCGCCGCCAGTGCCAGCAGGGCCGCCGGCTGAAAACTGCCGCTGCCCGGACGCAACAGGACCAACATGCCGACAAAGGCAATACCCGCCGCAAGCCAGCGAATCGGCCCGACTTTTTCGCGCAAAATCACAATCGCCAGCAACATGCCGAACACCGGATTAAGAAATGTAATCGCCGTGGCATCGGACACCGCAATCCGTGCCACCGCCGCAAAAATCAGCGTTACCCCGACCCAGCCGCTTAGGGTGCGCAAAAAATGCAGGCCCAGATCTGGGCGCGTCAAACGCGGGCGCAACACCGCGCTGGCCATGGCCACCCCGAGAAAGGCAAACACAAACCGGCCGGCAGAAACCTGCAACGGATGCAGGGCATTTTCCCCGTTTCCCAGATACTTGGCCAACAAAGTCGTACTGGCAAAAAGCGCGCTGGCCCCCAACATCATCAGGGCAGCACGCAAGGGTCTGTCTGTATTCATGGCAGTTTTTTCGCTTGTCGGAAAATCAATACCGCCTGTTGTACACCCGCACCGCCCCATGACAAGCACTCAAATCCAAACAGTGACATGTGAAACAGATTTGCAATTCAACCCATGCTAGACTGGGGACATATTTTAAGGGGAATTTTATGCCGTCCAACCCGTTTGCCGCCCAGATTGCCAAAGAAGAAAAGCAGTTTTCAGACACGTTTTCCAAAGCCGTCACCAAAGCGGTTACCGCCAAGGATGTGCAGAAAAAGGCGGATGCCTTAACCAAAAAATGCGGCACACAGCCCGAAAGACAAGTGGCCAAGGTTTTTGAAGACGCGGCAAATGCTGCCTTGAAGAAGCTCAATCCCGCAAAGCTCGGTTTGCAAGCGGTGCTGAAGCTCAACTACAAAATGAACGGGGCCTATTGGCAGACAACGGCGCAGGTGGATGTCAAATACATCATGGTTCCGGCAGGCGGAAAAACCCACCGCGTC
>JALWOO010000367.1 GCA_027083485.1 Amylibacter sp.
GGATAGGGGCGTTGCGCCAAGCACCAAATGAATCGACGCCTTCCCAAGGTCAGGCGCTGCCCTTTTTCTTTTCTGCACCAAAGGAGTCCCGCCCATGATGCGCCTAATTCGCCGTGGCTTGATGTTCGGCAATCTGTTCGAGGTCTCCTCTCCCGCGCTGGTGGAGCGCTATAGCCGGGCGCTGAAACATCTGACAGGGCGGGAAACCGCGCAGACGGAATTCCATGTGGATATTTCCGGCTATTCCCCTGAAATCGGGGATGAATTCGGCGATGATCTCTACCTCAACCCCAACGGCTGCAACCGCCAGTTTATCCTGTTGTCCATTGAACAGAAAACCGCGCCGTTGTTGAATGCGCAGTTCTCGACCTCGCGGTCCATTCTGCGCAGATGGATCGAGGAAAACGAGGATCAGCTCTTTGCCCTGACCGCACAGGATGCGGTGGCGGGGGAGCTGGTGAACTCCATTTTCAGCGTCGAAGACCCGCGCGATCTGTTGTCGATCCGCAAGATCGAGATCGAGGCCGACACCACCGAAAGCACGGTCGAGGCAGGCCGCAAGCTGCGCAAAAAGATCGACCGGTTTATGGAAGAGCCGGACGCCTGGTGGGATGATGTGCTGATCGCCGAGATGATCGAGATCGGCAAACGCACCGGCGATATTACCCGCAATCCGGTGGTGTTCAGCAACAACCTCTATCAACAGAACAACTTCTATACCACCCATCTGGGCGGCATGTATGTGTTTCGCGATGCCTCTGAAAGCGCGGTGATCGCGGCGCAGCCCCAGGAGGATGTGGAGGATTGGGAGGTTGAATATGTGATGGATTTCTCCCAGCGCAACGATATTGCGACCTTCCTTGCGGCCAATGATCTGGTGGAACCGATCACCAGCGCCAAAAACCGCGATGTGGCGGCGATCCTGCAACAAAAGCTGGATTTTATCGTGGTGGATACGGCGGCGTCGGCGGGCGAGGAATTTGGCGATCTGTCCCGACGCGAGTTGCGCAATCTGGCGCGGCGACACCTGAAAGAACTGCCCGAGGAATACCACGGATTGTATAAATTGTGGCGCTGGGCCAGCGGGCAGGGGAAATGGCCACGGATCAACTCGGAGCATCCGGCTTATTTTTACACGCTGCGCTCGGCGGATCATGAGGACAAGGATCTGGTGAATATGCTGCTGGCGCAACTGGCCCCGCTGGACGTGCGCCAGCTGTTTATCTGCCACAAACAGGCGTTTTATGATGCCTATCGCGGCTGGTCCGACAGTAAGAAAGAATTCGTCGCCGAATTTCTGGCCAGTGAATATCTGGTGGATAAGGCCGGTGCGCGTGATACGCTCTATGGCCATGAACCGGCGATGGAAGAAGAACA
>JALWOO010000368.1 GCA_027083485.1 Amylibacter sp.
ATCCTATTTTGCTCAAGGCCCGCGAGGCCGAAGACCACCGCACCTTGCAAGCCTTATCGGAAAATCCCGAAATCCTCGCCCGGGCCAGTGACGCGCAAACCGTACAACTCCTTTGGGATGTGTGCCAACTGCCTGATTTCAGGCAGGTTTCTTTTGGCGAACATGTGGCAATCGTCACCAGCGTATTCGAATTTCTGCATCAGGATGGCCAGATCAGCGAAAACTGGCTGGCGGAAAAAGTGTCGCGGATTGACCGTACTGAGGGAAATATTGATACACTGTCCAAACGTTTGGCCTATATTCGAACCTGGACTTACATTGCGCAACGCAAAGGCTGGGTTGGCAACGAAAACTATTGGCGCGAGCAAACCCGTGCAGTAGAAGACCGCCTATCGGACGCGCTGCATGGCGCGTTAACGCAAAGATTTGTTGACCGGCGCACCAGCGTATTGATGCGGCGGTTGAAACAGAAGGAGAGCCTCGTGGCTGAAGTGAACAACAAAGGTGAAGTAACCGTAGAAGGCCAATTTGTCGGCCAACTGTCCGGTTTCCGCTTTCAACTGGATCCTAAAGCCACTGGCGAGGAAGCAAAAACCCTGCGCGCGGCCGCCATTGCAGCATTGGTGCCTGAATTCAAATTGCGCGCGGATCGTTTTTACAACGCGCCGGATACGGAATTCGACTTTACCGAACAGGGCGGCCTGATGTGGGGCGAACATGCGGTTGGCAAACTGGTTGCCGGTGCGGATGCCCTTTCCCCGATCGTGGAACCTTTTGTCGATACAGAGGCCGGCGAAGATGTGGTGGAAAAAATACGCCGCCGCCTGAGCCATTTTATCAACCGCAAGATAGAAGCCGCTTTTGAACCGTTGCTGGCGCTCAAGAACGACGAAACCATTTCCGGTCTGGCCAAAGGGCTTGCCTTCCGGTTGGTCGAATCGCTTGGCGTGATCCCGCGCTCGGTTGTGGCCGATGATGTCAAAGCACTGGATCAGGACAGCCGCGGCTTGCTGCGCAAACATGGCGTGCGCTTTGGCCAGTACACGATTTTTCAGCAATTGATGCTAAAACCCGCCCCGACCCGCCTGCGCCTGTTGCTATGGGCGCTGCAAGAGGGGCTGGACGAATTCCCCTCCGCACCGCCCCCCGGTCTGGTGACCATTCCGGCGGTTGTGGATGCACCCAAGGGCTATTACCCGCGCGCCGGTTATCGTTTGGCCGGTGAACGTGCCATTCGCATCGACATGCTGGAACGTCTGGCCGATATGATTCGCAGTCAGGATTCACGGGCTGGTTTCGAGGCCACGCCGGATATGCTCTCAATCACGGGTATGACGCTGGAGCAATTCGCCGACCTGATGCAAGGCCTTGGAT
>JALWOO010000369.1 GCA_027083485.1 Amylibacter sp.
TGCTGCCCATGGCGCAGCGGGATTGTAGGTTCTGATGACTTTCGAATGCGCCGAAATATCCCCGCCGGAGGCATTAAAACTTTTATGCCTCCGGCGGGGATATTTAACACGAATTCGAAGATAACACCCTATGCCCGATGGGCACCATCGGCGAGGGTTTTGACGAAGGCCAGAACTTGCGCCGGGCTTTCGCCTGCGCCGATTTTTGAGACGATCGCAGAGCCGACAACGGCCCCGTCGGCAACCGAGGCCATATCACAGGCAGCGTCCGGTGTGTTGATGCCAAAGCCGATGCAAACCGGCAGGTCTGTAGATTGCTTGATACGGGCGACTTCGCTGCCGACAACGGCCACATCTGCAGAGGCGGAGCCGGTAATGCCGTTGATGGCCACGTAATAGATAAAGCCGGAGGTGTTTTGCAAAACCTTGGGCAGGCGCTTGGCGTCTGTGGTCGGGGTGGCCAGACGGATGAAGTTGATGCCGGCCTGTTGCGCCGGTATGCACAGTTCGCTGTCTTCTTCGGGGGGCAGGTCTACAACGATCAGCCCGTCAATGCCGGCGGCCTTGGCGTCTTTGACGAAAGCATCAACGCCGTGGTTGTAGATCGGGTTGTAATAGCCCATCAGAACGATCGGGGTGGTGTCGTCGGTTTTGCGAAACTCCGTGGCCAGAGCCAGAGTTTTTTTCAAGGTCATGCCGCCTTCGAGCGCGCGTTGACCTGCGACCTGAATGGTCGGGCCATCTGCCATCGGGTCGGTAAAAGGCACGCCCAATTCGATGATGTCCACACCTGCGGCGGGCAGGCCTTTGACGATCTCCAGCGAGGTTTCGTAATCAGGGTCACCGGCCATGATATAGGAAACAAAAGCCGATTTTCCGGCGGCCTTGAGTTCTGCGAATTTAGCGTCGATCCGTGTCATGGTTTGCCCTTTGTCAGTTAACAAAAAGGGTTTGCGCCATGGGGCGGGGAAAATCAATTCCAAAATGCCATGGCGCGGCAAAACGATGCTGTCATTTCCGGGTGGCTTTGCCAATCAGAACGAATGATTGTAGCGGATCAGCAAGGAGTTGACGCCGGGATTTCTGCTGGCGGTAGAGGCATTGGATTTATGGCTGACGGCAATGGAAACACGATCACCGGATTGTAATTTAAGCCCAAAGCCAAGCAGAGAGCGGATTTCAAAGTTACTTCCCAGACTGGTGGCGATACCGGATGCGTTGTAATAGCCGGGTGCGATGCTGCTTTCTATGAACAGGTTGTTCTTTAATTCCCAACGGCCGGACAGGCCGATGCCGATAAATCCCGCTCCCCCTGAATGGAGTGTCGCAACGCCCATAACGCGGGCGCTGAAGCGGGTCCCCTGATAGAACGGGCTGCTGTGAATTTCTGCAGAAATTGAGGGTTCAACCAGTGGTTGGGTGCTGTGAAAGCGGCTGTTGCCAAGCGATAAAACCACCTCATTTGCGGCAAGAGGGGATGCGGTCAGGACTGTGGCCAGGATGCCAAGGATAGGGAGGAGTTTCATGGGGCCTCTCGTGTTTCAATAATGAACTTAGGGTGTTGTTTCCCTGTAACTAGGGCAGTTAAAGGAATTGTGAAGTCTTTTAGTGATACGATTATAACTTATTTTTGTTTTGCGCTCATTTTTCGGCATTTCAGATTGCTTGCGTCTTGTGGGCGAAGCGATTAGAAGCAGCTGGAAAATCAGATCAGGAGGCTCGCTATGGGCTTTAAAACCGGTATTGTCGGCTTGCCGAATGTGGGTAAATCCACGCTGTTTAACGCGCTTACCAAAACGGCGGCGGCGCAGGCGGCGAATTTTCCGTTTTGCACGATTGAACCCAATGTGGGGGAAGTTTCCGTGCCGGATGCGCGGCTTGATAAACTGGCGGAAATTGCCGGATCGGCCAAAATCATTCCTACGCGGATGACCTTTGTGGATATTGCCGGTCTGGTCAAAGGCGCGTCGCAAGGCGAAGGGCTGGGCAATCAGTTTCTGGCCAATATTCGCGAATGTGATGCCATTGCCCATGTGCTGCGCTGCTTTGAAGACGACGATATTACCCATGTGTCCGGCACCATTGATCCGGTTGAAGATGCCGAAGTGATCGAAACCGAATTGATGCTGGCGGATTTGGAGAGCATCGAGAAGCGTCTTTCCGGTCTTGTGCGTAAAATCCGTGGCGGTGATCGTGATGCCAAGGAACAAGAAGATTTGTTGCTACGTGCCAAACAGGCGCTGGAGGCGGGTAAACCGGCGCGGAGCGTCCAGATTTCCGAAGACGAGGAAAAACCCTGGCGCATGTTGCAGCTGCTGACCGCCAAGAAAATCCTTTATGTCTGCAATGTAGACGAGGAATCGGCCGCCACCGGCAACAAGTTTTCCGATGCTGTGTCCAAAATGGCGGCGGAGCAGGGCGCAGGGTCGGTTGTGATCTCTGCCGCTATTGAAGAAGAGATCAGCCAGCTGGATCCGGAAGAAGCGGAAATGTTCCTTGCCGAGATGGGACTGGAGGAGCCGGGCCTGGATCGGTTGATCCGTGCGGGCTATGAATTGCTCGAATTAAAGACGTATTTTACGGTTGGTCCCAAGGAAGCACGCGCCTGGACCATCCCGAACGGCACCTTGGCACCGGCGGCGGCCGGGGTGATTCATGGTGACTTTGAACGTGGATTTATCCGTGGCGAAACAATCGCTTATGACGATTTCATTGCCTGTGGCGGTGAACAGGGTGCCAAGGAAAAAGGCAAGATGCGTGCCGAGGGTAAAACCTATGAAGTGCAAGACGGAGATGTGTTGCATTTTCTGTTTAATACCTGAGCCGGCGGCCTGAAATAAAGCTTCTGTTAACCCGGCGCTGCCACCCTTGCAGGTGGTGGAATAGCGTGGGTTAAGACAGGGTTGCGCCTGTAATGCCCCCACGCACGGGTGTTACGGAGCGTGATGTGATTAATTTCAACATCGCAGGAACGGTTGTCGACGACCTGACGACCGAACTGTGCGGGCTGTCCGATATTGCGATTGTTCAGGTTGCCGGACGATGGCTGCTGGTGGTGGCCTCGGAAGCAGACAGCGCGATTACGACCTTCGAACTGGGCAGTGACGGGGCACCGGTATTGGTTGACAGCCAGAGCTACACCGCCAATTCCGGCACGCGGACAATCTGGCGGTTGAATTTTGCCCAATCCGGCGGGGATTACCTGCTCTTGCCGGCCACGCGCTATGAAGACCAGACGACGCTTTATAAATTGCGCAGTTCCGGCATGCTATCCGCGCCCAAGGCGGGGGGGATTGCGGGAGAAGGGCTTGGCACCACTGAAACCGTTGAAATGGGCAGCAACACTTATGTTTTTGCCCAGAGCTATGGTGGGCAGGTGTTGACGGTTTACCGGCTGACTGCGGTTCAGGCTTTGGTGGAGGTGCAGGTTTTAACCGATAGCAAAACAACTTTTTTGGGCGATATCAGTACCTTGGAGCATGTGTCCGTGGGCAGTTCTGATTACCTGCTGGTGGCTTCGGCCTTTGATGCGGGGCTGTCGAGCTATCGCATTGGCAGTGACGGGCGCTTGTCCCTTGTGGATACAATAGAGCCAGGGGACGGGTCCGGTTTTACCAGGGCGCAGGCCCTTGTGGCCATGGAAATCGGGGGGCGTGATTATGTGGTGATGGCGGCGGCGGGCAGCAGTTCCCTAACGGTGTATCGGGTGGGGTCCACAGGTAAGCTCAAGGAAACCGACCATATTATCGACAGTCTGGACACCCGGTTTCAGGGGGCATCGGTTCTGGAGGCTTTTACCTTTGAGGGGCGGCAGTTTCTGGTGGCGGCGGGATCCGATGACGGCATTACGGTGCTGGAATTATGGGACGATGGCACCCTGCATGTAGAGGCTTCGCTGGCGGATACCTATGATATTACACTGGCGAATGTGTCCGGCCTGAGCGTGGAAATCCTTAACGGCGTGCCCGTGCTTTTTGTCAGCAGCGCCACGGATCACGGCTTTACGCGCATAGAGCTGTCAATAGGAACCAGCTATCGCGAAATGCGTGGCAATTTTGCGGATAATACCTTGGTTGGCGGGGCCGGAAACGACAAGATTTTTGCCGGTGCCGGCGATGATCTGCTGGAAGGCGGGCAAGGGGATGACTGGCTGGAGGATGGCGCGGGCGTGGACCGGCTGACGGGCGGGGCGGGGGCGGATGTATTTGCCTTTGTGCAGGACGGGGAAACCGATGTGATCGTGGATTTCGACCCGTCCGAAGACATCATTGATTTTTCTAAGTTTTCCAACGTGGACAGTTTCTCGGACCTGCGGATTCTGGCAGGTGGTGGCGGGGTGTTGATCTATGCGGGCGGCGAGTTTCTAAAGCTGGAGGTCGCGGACGGGGCATTCGGCGCACTGGATCTAACGGCCAGTCATTTTGACTTTTGATGGTTTCAGGCAAGGTTCTGTCGTGTATGGCCAAACAGGTAAACAAAATACCGCGCCTTGATCTTGGGCGGGGGGCATCGTATCAGGCGGCACGCGAAAACGGGAGAATACCATGTCGGGAACCGACCACGCCAAAGCTGCCGATTGGGGCGGGCCACAGCCTGCAATGATCCTGGTGGCCCCGCAAATGGGTGAAAACATCGGGGCGGCCTGCCGGGCCATGTATAATTTCGGGCTGGAATGGCTGCGTCTGGTCAATCCGCGCGATGGCTGGCCCAACCAAAAGGCCGTGACCATGGCCAGCGGTGCCGGTCGTGTGCTGGATCAGGTCGCCGTGCATGATACGACCGCCGCGGCGGTGTCGGATTTGAATTACGTGTTTGCCACCACCGCGCGCGGGCGCGATCTGACCAAACCGGTGGTGTCGCCCGAATATGCCATGCAACAGGCCCGCGCCATGATCGGCGAGGGCCAGAAAG
Source organism: Amylibacter sp. (assembly GCA_027083485.1). Lineage (GTDB taxonomy): Bacteria > Pseudomonadota > Alphaproteobacteria > Rhodobacterales > Rhodobacteraceae > Amylibacter. The sequence continues at coordinate 4,912 of JALWOO010000369.1, forward strand.
TGGGTATCTTGTTCGGGCCGGAGCGCTCCGGCCTGCATAACGAGGACATCGCGCAGGCCAATGCGATTATTTCGGTGCCGGTAAATCCGGCCTTTGCCTCGCTCAATCTGGCGCAATGCGTATTGTTGCTCTCTTATGAATGGCGCCGCCAAAGCGGCAATGTCACCGATGAAATGATGGAAATGGCGGGCACCAAACGCGCCACGGCCATCGAGATGCAAAAGCTGACCGAGCATATGGAGCGGCGTCTGGATGCTACCGGTTTTTTCTGGCCAGAGGACAAGGCCGAGAGCATGATCCTGAACCTGCGCAACATGATTTCCCGTATGCCCATGACCGAGGCCGACGTGCGTATCATGCACGGAATCATTCGTGCCTTGTCAGACAAGCACCCAAAGACTAAGTTTCCCAAAAATTAGGGGGCCAGAATGAGCAAACCACGCAATATTTTCGAAGACGTTAATGATGCCAAACGCAGCGAAGCCCCCAAGGGCGGGGTGATAGATGCCGGTGTGCGTGGTGCCCCGCGCGCCGTGGCCATGTGGTTGCTGGTGCTGTTTATGCTGGTGGCCTCGACCGTGGTTCTGGGCGGGCTGACCCGGCTCACCGACAGCGGCCTGTCGATTACCGAATGGAAACCCGTCACCGGCGCACTGCCCCCGATGGGGGATACGGCCTGGGCCGAAGAATTTTCCAAATATCAGCAAAGCCCTGAATTTCGCTTGCAAAACAGCGATATGGATATGGCCGAGTTCAAATCCATCTTCTGGTGGGAATGGAGCCACCGCAATCTGGGCCGCCTGATCGGCATGGTCTGGGGGATCGGCTTTCTGTTCTTTTTGCTCACCAAACGCATCCCGCGCGGCTGGACTCTGCGCCTGCTTGGCGTTGGGGTG
>JALWOO010000370.1 GCA_027083485.1 Amylibacter sp.
ACGCGGCGCGGTGATCTGTGCCAACCGCGAACCGCGCCGCGTGGGCGAAAGCTGCCTTGGCAAACCCGAGGGCGATTTGCAGGTGAAAATCGACGGCGACAATCAGGGCGAATTGCTGGTGCGCCGCGCCGGTGACACGCCGCGCAAGGGGTTCTTTGCCGAATATTTCAAAAACCCCGAGGCCACGGCCGAGGCTTGGGCCGATGGCTGGTTCCACACCGGCGATATCGTGCGCCGCGAAGACGACGGCTCGCTCTTCTTTGTGGACCGCAAGAAAAACGTGATCCGCCGCTCTGGTGAAAACATTGCGGCGGTCGAGGTCGAATCCACCCTGATGCGTCACCCTGCCATCACCGCCGCCGCCGTGAGCGCCGTGCCGGACCCTGTGCGCGGGGACGAGGTATTCGCCTGTCTGGTGGTGAACAAAACCCCTGATCCGGCCCTTGCCGAACAAATCACCCGCTGGTGTCTGGAACAGCTCGCCTATTACAAGGCTCCGGGCTATATTGCCTTTGTCGCCGAATTACCGCTTACGGCTACACAGAAAATCCAGCGTGCCGCGCTCAAACAGCGGGCGGCGGAATTGATGGGGGATGCTGCCACCGTGGACCTGCGCCACCTGAAGAAACGGACCACTCCATGAAGCGTGCGCCCTATGATGGTGTGGTGCTGGCCGCGCCGGTGAGCGTGCCCTATGTGCGCTATTCACAGGAAACCGCCCATTGGTGGATCGCACGTGCCCTGCGCGAAACCTTGCAACAGGCCGCCCTGAAACCCGCCGATCTGGACGGTTTTTCCGTGTCGAGCTTTACCCTGTTTCCCGATACACCCGTAGGCCTGACCCAGCATCTGGGCCTATCACCGCGCTGGCTTGACAGCGTTCCCACCGGCGGGGCCAGCGGCGTTATCGCCCTGCGCCGTGCGGCGCGTGCGGTGCAGGCGGGGGACGCGGATATCGTCGCCTGTGTTGCCGGCGACAGCAACCAGATCGACAGTTTCCGCAAACTGCTGTCGTCCTTTTCGCGGTTCTCCATGGATGCCACCTATCCCTATGGCTTTGGCGGCCCGAACGCGAGTTTCGCTTTGCTGACAGATGCTTACATGGCGGAATACGGCGCAACCCGCGCCGATTTCGGCCGCATCGCCGTGGCCCAGCGAGCCAATGCTTTGCTGAACCCCGATGCGCTGATGAAAAAGCCCCTGACGCTGGAGCAATACCTGAACGCCCGTCCGATTGCCGAGCCGATCCATCTGTTTGATTGCGTCATGCCCTGCGCCGGAGCCGAGGCCTTTCTGGTGATGCGCGAGGAGGAAGCCCTCAAACGCAACCTGCCTTTTGCCCGTCTGAACAGCACCATTGAGCGCCACAACGC
>JALWOO010000371.1 GCA_027083485.1 Amylibacter sp.
GCAATAGGAGCGGCAGCGCCCGGTGGCGGAAGCCGGTGTGGAGCAGGCGGGGCACGGCGACCAGAGGAAGCCCGTGCCGCGCCGTAGCGGAACACGGCTTGTGGCGCCGGGACTAAAGCGGATAGTGCGGCCGCCACCCGAAAAATCATAAAAAAACAGCCACTGAATTGAATCAATGGCTGTTGTATAAATATTTTCCCGTATATTTATTTGTTGGCGGGGTTGGTGCCCGAGGCATCTTTTCCGCTGGGATAAGCCGGGATGTCTTTCGGCGGTTGCGGCAACGTGTTGGGGTGCGCTTTGATTTTCTTCATAAGGTAATCGATGGCCGTGTCCAGTTGCTTGTCTTTGCCGGCTATCACATCGCCCGGAAGGTTGTCGACCCGGATGTCGGGGCTCACACCGTGGTTTTCGATAATCCATTTGGAGTCGAGCCCGTAAATGCTGTTTTGCGATACCACCAGGCTGCCGCCGTCAATCAGCGACCAGACGTTGCTGTACCCCCTGACGCCGCCCCAGGTGCGGGTTCCGATTAACGGGCCGAGGCCGTATTTGCGGAAGTAGTAAGGGAACATATCGCCATCGGAAGCCGAGTAGTGGTTGATCAGCGTTACTTTCGGGCCGTTCAATACTTCCGAAGGATAACGTTCGGCGCCTTTTACGCGGTCGGTGCTCATGCCGATGAGGACGCGGCGCAGCCTTTCGAGCACGATTTGGTCGATAAACCCGCCGCCGTTAAACCGGTCGTCGATAATCAGGCCCTGTTTGCTGATTTGGGGATAAAACTGGTGCACAAACTGGTCCATGCCCAGCGCTTCCATATCGGACAGGTAGATGTATCCGATTTTGCCCTGCGACTGTTTGTTGACGTAGTTACGTTTTGTCCTGATCCAGTTCAGCATGCGCAGGTTGAGTTCGTTGGCAATGGGTTTTACCACCACGTTGTGTTTGTCTTTTCCGGAAGGATCGGAGGCCACCGTAAGGGTAACCTGTTTTCCGACCGTGTTGACGAACAGGCTGTAGGGGTTTACCGGGGCCTTTAACGGCTGGCCGTTGACAGCCAGCAGGTAATCGCCCTGTTTGACATTGACGCCGGGTTTTGAAAGCGGTGAACCGTAACCTTCGCGGGAATTGTCGCCGGGATATATTTTTTTGAAATAATATCTTCCGGCCCGGGTATTGAGGGCAAAATCCACGCCGAGCACCCCGGTGGGGTTGTATTTCCCTGTGTAATCGTCATCGCCGCCCCACACGTAGGTGTGCGAGTTGCCCAGCTCGCCGATCATTTCACCGATCAGGTAGTTCAGGTCTTCGCGCGAACCCAGTTGCGGTAACAACCTGGCATAGCGTTTGCCGATTTCATCCCAGTT
>JALWOO010000372.1 GCA_027083485.1 Amylibacter sp.
GCGGGCATTCTTACGGCAGGGGGTGTGGCAAGCGAGGTTGAGGCGGGGGGTGTTGTAACCAATGCTAGGGGGATAAACGGGTTCTCGGTTGCCGAAAATTTAATAATTGAAGAAGCGTCCGGAATACTGAATTCAGCGCAAATGAACCAACTCAAAACGGCATTCCTCACTGGAAAGCCATTGACTGTGACAATAAATGGTAGGTTAATTCAATATGAACCTGCGCCGTTCTCAGGAATGACGCTTTTTGGAGGAAATGGTTTTGTGATTGGCCGTGAGGCTTTCACAAGTACTGCCGAGTTAAATCAAACAATACTTCATGAACTACACAGATTATATACATCAAGTTCGGCAAATGGCGTGTCACGCGCATTGGCAACTTATGAAACCCAAGCTGCTGCTAAATTTGCCGGAGACGCACTGGAGACCCTGACCAATGGACAATAGCTGGATCAAAGTCGGAATCATCTTTGCGGAGAAGCCAAATGCAAAAGTCATATGCCCAACCTGCAATAAAGGTGTGTTGCAGGTAACAGATACATACATCGCTGGATCCAACACCTATGAACGCTGTGTGTTTTGCGAGGAATGTTCTCAGAAGCTGTGTATGAGAAAAACGTGGTCAGAGACCACTTAGGGGATATATGAAGTGGTCCTGTTTTCCCGAACAGGTTTGCGGCTAAGTTAAGGTGTACTGGATTTGGCCGCTTGCGAGGTTAACGGGGGCTGTAGCGCTGAGGACCTGGCGCGCTATCGCGAAAGAATTGCCTATTTCGAGGGGCTTGATGCTTTCACCGACCAGCAATTGCGAGCCGAATGCAGCGCCGACCCCACAAGCGCGGCTTGCAAGGCCTATGTCGCCGATGCCCTTTGCGCGGCCGAAAGCCGTTCGAGCGCGCTCTGCGGGGGTGTGCCCGGATTCGGGGTGGAGCGCTGGGGCTATCGTGATCCCAATGAGGTGTGGAAGGCAAATATGTTCGCCAGCGGTCGGGATTATAGCCCGGGGTTTGGCATTGCCTTTGCAAATTTGCAACACCAGCAGGACACGCTGGACCTGCTTGCGGAATTCGCGGATTCGGTGAACGCCGTACGGGGGAATGACAGCATCGGCATTGCCATCGAGCTGAGCCTGGCCCTGATCGGCACAGGCGCGGTGGGACGCATCCCGAAAACCGGAGCGCAAAGCCTGGCCGGCAGTTTTGGCGAACGGCAGTTCCAGCTCAGTAGGTATACAAATAGGATAGATGATTATGTAGATATTTTATCTCCAGAATCACGCACACATATTTTAATTGGGGACGGCCCAGGAAGTGGGGGGCATTTATGGCCAGGTCAACCAGGTAAAACAGAGGTGGTCCCAGTATTTTGAC
>JALWOO010000373.1 GCA_027083485.1 Amylibacter sp.
GGCTATACCGTTGCTTCCAACTTTGCCGGTAACGAAGAAGCTGCCGCAAAGTTTAGCGAAGAAACCGGTATTCCCACCTATAAATGGTCGGTTGCCGATTATGATGCTTGTGTAGAGGGCATCGCCAAGGTCGAGGCAGACCTTGGCCCGATCGAAGTGCTGGTCAATAACGCCGGCATCACCCGCGACACCATGTTCCACCGCATGACCAAGGAAAAATGGGATGCGGTGATCGGAACCAACCTGAATGGTTTGTTCAACATGACCAACCCGATCTGGGGCGGCATGCGTGAACGTAAATTTGGCCGTGTGATTAACATTTCCTCGATCAACGGGCAAAAAGGGCAGGCCGGTCAGGTGAATTATTCCGCTTCCAAAGCCGGTGATATCGGCTTTACCCGTGCTTTGGCACAGGAAGGTGCGCGCGCGGGCATTACTGTGAATGCGGTTTGTCCGGGGTATATCGGGACGGAAATGGTTTTGGCGATTGATGAAGATGTTTTGAACAAACACATCATCCCGCAAATTCCTGTTGGCCGTCTGGGCGAACCGGATGAAATCGCGCGGTGTGTGTCGTTTCTGGCATCCGATGATGCCGGGTTTATTTCCGGTTCCACCATTTCGGCGAACGGGGCGCAGTTCTTTTCGTAAATTGCACCAACCTGAAAACAGAAAGGCTGGCGGGTTCGCCAGCCTTTTGCCTAATGGCAATCAAGCTAGCTCGATAATCGGGTGATTTCTTCTTTGAGTATGAGCTTTTGTTTTTTCAGAGCCGCGATGTCTAATGTATTGACGCCGGGTTTTCGCTGAAAATGTTCGACCTTGTCAGAGAGTTCGGCATGTTTCTTCTGGAGTTCGTTAATGTGTGAACTCATGCTCATTTGTAGTCCTCCTGTTTTTGTCTATGTCTTCATAGCAGCATAAAAAAATGGTTCTGTCACGCAAAGCCTGATGAAAACCTCGCAGGATTTTATAAACATTTGGTTATTGGCGGTGATTATTTGCCAAAGCAGCCAAAACAAGGGGCTTTTCGGGTTTCCACCTTTGTTCTGCCATCGGCAAAAAGTCGCCTATGGGGTTCAACGGGGAAAGCCGCTGCCGTTTCGCAGGATTTGACGGCACTCGGGGGTGAAATCCTCCCCGTCCTGTATGTGTTTCGTGCCATTGTGAATGTGGAACGGCGGCAGGAGCCGAAACGTGCCTTTTGTGCCTTTTCGGGTGGTCAGGATTACCCGTTTTGCATCCCGTCCATGGCGCGAGGCCAGAGGCAGAACATGAATATCCCCCGCAGACGGCGGTAACAGAGTGAGCAAATCGGGCAGGCGCTCTGCCAGATGGATAACGGTCAGGGTGCCTTTGGGCTTCAGGC
>JALWOO010000374.1 GCA_027083485.1 Amylibacter sp.
CACAGGCGGAGATAAGCCCGAGAATTTATCAGCTGCTTCATTGAATGATCAATTAACTTATGCCCTTGATTTAAGCCAGCATTTTGCCAATTTAGAAAAGTTACCATTAATTGAAAAACAAAATCAAAGTGAAGATGCGACGTTTTTTAATCCTCTGCCAGGTGTGTTTGTATTCTATGGTGAGAAAGTTGCCTATCTTATTGGAATTTTGGCTTTGATATTGTCGTTGGTTTGGTTCCTTCAACAATACAAAGATTTGAAACTTAAAAATATACTAATAGGATTATTAAGCAATATATGGCTCTTGTTTTTTATTGGTTTTATCATAACCATTCTCAATAATGGGCTATATGAAGAATTTAGTATTGAAAAGAGTAGATTTTGGCGAATACTTTACCAGTATCACCTTATGATAGTGGCTTATACTTTGATTGTATTTGGTCTTCTAGTTAATTTGTTGCCATTGTTGACCAATGGATTGAATACTTATTTGAAAACAAGAAAATCTCAAATACTTGCGGCATTAATATTATTCGTGGCTTTAGTGGTTTTAATTTCAGCTAAACCAAGCCTGATTGCATTTGTCATTGCTGCGGTATTGGTGTTACTCATGTGGTTATTTTATAAGCCAATAAGTATAAAATCTTTAGGGGCAGGGGCTGTTTTGTTATGGATATTTTTGTTAATTATTTTGTTGGTAATTGCTCCTGAAGCCAGTTATTTTTTGGCATGGCCATTGTTAATTGTTTGTAGCACTCGGTTGTTGATAAGGTCTCAATCAGAAACAATACAATTGTTTGGTTTGGGGATTGAATTATTGGCAATAATTTTGTTATTTATTCCAATGTCATATTTGGTTTTTGTCTTTGTCGGTCACTTTATGCCTTTTATCCCAGTTACTTTGTTACTGCTTGGTTTGTTATTGAGTATAGCTAGCATGAAATTAATAGGGCAATCATTAGGTGTGGTACTAAGCTTTGGTATTGTTGCAATAGGTGTGATTTTGTTGTTGTTTGTTAGCCAGCGAGCTGTTTTTAATGAGAGATATGCACAACCTTCTAGTCTTTATTATTTACAAGATGAAATCAACAACCAACAATATTGGTCAACCAATTTATCGGAAACATACGGGTGGGACAAACAAATTTTAGGAGACAATCCACAAACAATTAACTCAAACAATATTTGGCCAACATCAGATGACAAGCATATCGTTAAGCCTGTGATTAAAAATAAACTAGCAAAAGCAGAAATTGTAATTTTAGATGATTATACGCAAGCGGATAAGCGATTTATCAAGGTAAATATCAAATCTAGTATGCACCCTGAATATTTAAATTTGATGTTTAAACCTGTCAAATGGTATAA
>JALWOO010000375.1 GCA_027083485.1 Amylibacter sp.
GTATCGCCGTTGGCGGCAATGCGGTCGGCGCCGGTAATCACCATGTCGATTTTCCCCTGTGCCATGAGCGAGGCGGCGGCATTGTCGGGGATGATGACATGCGGCACACCGGCATTTTTCAGTTCCCAGGCGGTGAGGCGACCGCCCTGGGCACGTGGCCTGGTTTCGTCCACATAAACAAATACCTGCTTTCCCTGTTCCTGTGCCAGATAGACCGGAGCCAGCGCCGTTCCGTAATCTACAAAAGCAAGCCATCCCGCATTGCAATGCGTCAGGATATTGGCTTTTTCGCCAAGGAGGGCGTTTCCGTATTCGCCTATGGCTTTTGAATTTTCTTCATCTTCGCGGGCCACGGCGTACGCTTCGGCCACCGCTTTTTCCGTTGACTCCAGTCCGGCGCGGTACACGCGGTCTACCGCATAAAACAGGTTTTTCGCCGTGGGACGTGTATTTTCAATGTCGCTGCGTGCTTCGCGGATCATTTTCAGCCGTTCTTTGGTGTCGATGGTCATAAAAGCCTGGGCCATGGCAAAACCGGCGGCAGCGCCAATGGCTCCGGCGCCCCGTACAATCATGTCGGTAATGGCAATACAGGTATCCCAGTAGGTTTTACATTCGTGAATCTTAAACTGAAAAGGCAATAGGTTTTGCTGGATCATAAAGACGGAAGTCCCTTCCATCCAAACGGTTTTGTATGATTTGTCTCCTACTCTCATATCTTCAATTTTTTTTGTTTGATACTTTCGGGCTGATTTATCTTTCGTTGTTGTTTCCGGCAAGCTGCCACAAAGCTTCCCACACCATAAGGCCGGTACCGGTTTCGATACTTGTTTCATCCACATCAAATTCGGGGGTGTGAAGTCCGGCCGTAATGCCTTTGGTTTCGTTGCGGGTTCCCAGCCGGTAAAAACAGGAGGGAACAGCCTGTGCAAAATAGCCGAAGTCTTCGGCGGTCATGCGGATGTCGAGATCCACTACGTTTTCTTTTCCGAGAAATGCCTCGGCGGCCCGGCGCGAGGCGGCAGTTACCGCGGCATCGTTTTTCAGGAACGGATAGCCTTTGTCAATTTTCACTTCGCACCGGCATCCGTGGGCGGCAGCTACGGCTTGCGCTTTTGTGGTGATCAGCCGGCGGGCCTTGTCGCGCCATGTTTCGTCAAAAGTACGGAATGTGCCGTGGGCTTCCGTTTCGGGAGGGATCACATTGGTGGCTCCGCGGGCATGCACTTCCCCAAAGGAGAGCACCGTAGGAACAGCCGGCGGCGCTGCGCGGCTTACCACCGTTTGCAACGACACCAGGGTTTCGGCCATGGCCAGCACGGTATCGTTTAGTTTGTCGGGAATGGCCGCATGGCCTCCCTTTCCGC
>JALWOO010000376.1 GCA_027083485.1 Amylibacter sp.
CCTTAAGCTTGGAAGGCTCTTATGATACCATTTCACCATACCCGCTCGGTAGGGGGTGTATATTTAAGGAAGTCTGGAGTGACAAGCCGCGAATTGCGGAATTTTGCGGATTCCGGACAATCAAACCGGTAAACACCGCACAATTTTCCGCAAGGCTGTTTGGCCTGTTGACTCGTGTCCCGACTCCCCGTATATGCGCGCTACCTAAGGGACGCTTGCGTCTTTTATACAAGCCACAAATTGGCGGTCATGATCCGGGTTAGCGCCTCGATCCTCTGGAATTTAACCGCGACGATCCATTCACAATGTGCGGGTCGTCGTGTTCGCGGTGCTTGATCAACAGATCATGCGCCATTTCGAGTTTGAAACAGGTAGAACGGGGATTTCCGAATGCCAACGATCCAACAGCTGATCCGCAAGCCGCGCCAGCCGAAAGTTAAGCGCTCCAAGTCGCAGCACTTGCAGTCATGTCCGCAAAAGCGCGGGGTATGTACCCGCGTTTATACAACGACTCCAAAGAAACCGAACTCCGCGATGCGGAAAGTTGCCAAGGTTCGCCTGACCAACGGTTTCGAAGTAATCTCTTACATCCCGGGTGAAAGCCACAACCTGCAGGAACACTCTGTTGTTCTGATCCGCGGGGGCCGCGTAAAAGACCTTCCGGGTGTCCGTTACCACATTCTGCGTGGTGTTCTGGATACCCAAGGCGTCAAAGACCGTAAACAACGTCGTTCGAAATACGGCGCGAAGAAGCCGAAATAAGGAGGACCTGATATGTCTCGTCGCCATAGTGCCGAAAAACGTGAAGTCCTGCCCGACGCCAAATACGGTGATCGCGTACTGACTAAATTTATGAACAACCTGATGCTGGACGGTAAAAAATCCGTCGCCGAGCGTATCGTTTACGGTGCCCTTGATCGTGTTGAGGAAAAAACCAAACGTGCCGCAGTGGAAGTATTCCACGAAGCGCTGGAAAACATCAAACCATCCGTCGAGGTTCGTTCCCGTCGTGTGGGTGGTGCCACCTACCAGGTGCCTGTTGAAGTGCGCGTTGAACGCCGCGAAGCTCTGGCCATCCGCTGGTTGATCAAAGCTTCCCGCACCCGCAATGAAAACACCATGGAAGAGCGTCTCGCATCCGAATTGATGGACGCCGTTAACTCCCGTGGTTCCGCTGTTAAAAAGCGTGAAGACACCCACAAGATGGCCGAAGCCAACAAAGCTTTCAGCCACTACCGCTGGTAATTTAAAGGGGCCTCTATTATGGCACGCGAATATCCACTCGAACGATACCGCAACTTTGGTATCATGGCGCATATCGATGCGGGTAAAACCACCTGCACCGAACGGATTCTGTACTATAC
>JALWOO010000377.1 GCA_027083485.1 Amylibacter sp.
AATAGGAGTAATGATAACCTGATGATATACATTACTAGAACAACCGTTGGCATTGTACACTGTAAGTTCAACCATATAACTACCTGTATCACTATATATATGCACTGGTTCATATTCAACGCTATCTAAAGTGTTGTCATCAAAATCCCACATCCACGTAATAGCATCTATACTGTTGTTGGTAAAAGTAATTTCTGCATTATCTACCGTTGTGTTTTCAGGAGTTAATTCAAAATCAGCAATCGGGTAGGGGTAAGTGTTTATTAATCCCAAAGCTTCCACTGTATCAAAACAACCAACAGTATTTTCTACGATTAGTTTCACGTCAAAAGTACCTGCATCTTCATAGCAATGTCCCTCATATTTATTTGCTCCTTCGCCATAGCCATTTTCAAACCACCAATTCCAACTTTGAATGCCAATACTATCGGTAGATTGACTTACAAAATTTACGCAAAGAGGAGCACAACCTCCAGTTGTGTCTTGTGCAAATATAGCCGTAGGTTTATGTTTAACCTTTATTGTGTCAACGATAGTATCCATACATCCCATATCAGAAGTAATGGCTAATTGAACGATAAAATCACCATGTCTTCCATAATTGAAAGTAGGGTTTTCAATAGTTGAAGTTGAGTTGTTGTCATCACCAAATTCCCAATTAAAGCCAACGTTACTACCCGATTGAATGGTCGAAGTATTGGTAAAAACAGTTGGCGGTTGATTTTCGCAAACCTCAGAAGCCGTAAAACTAACCAAAGGAAGAGGATAAACTGTAACATCTTGTTGAAACTCAGAAGTACAATTATCGGTAGAAGTTACTGTTAATGTGACGGTATAAGTATCTGGGTTTTGATAAAGATGTAATGGGTTTTGTAGTGAAACTGGAGGCGTATTATCTCCAAAATCCCAAGCCCATTGATTTAACACACCTGGGGAATTAATAATTGAATTATCTGTAAAAGGAATGGTTTGTTCCAAACAAGCATTTTGCATAGAAAAAGCAACTTGTGGCATTGGGTAAATTACAATATCTTGTTCTATCGTGTCTTTACAACCATTATCACTAGTAGCAATGTGTTGCACTGTATAAGTACCGTCTTGTGCATAGTGATGATTTACATCTTGACTCGTAGAATAGTTTAAATCTCCGAAATCCCAATTCCAGCCAGTTATATTTCCAAGTGTAATAGTAGAAGCATCGGTAAATGATGCACTATCACTTTGACAAACGTTTGCAAAAGTAAAATTAGCAGAAGGAACGGCAAATACATTTACAGTCTTCGTAACGGTATCCAAACAACCATTGACGGAAGCCACAACTTCCGTAACAGTATAAGTCCCTTCACTTTGAAAAGTATAATAA
>JALWOO010000378.1 GCA_027083485.1 Amylibacter sp.
ATCCCTATTCCGAATGGGCCAAACGGTCGGTCATTATGGCCGCCTATGCCTATAAGCAGGCCGGCGATTACGAGGAAAGCCGCGCAGCCGCGCAGCGCTATCTCGATTTTTACCCCGCCAGCGAGGACGCCGCCTATGCGCAATACCTGATTGCGCTGTCGTTTTATGACCAGATCGACAAGGTGAGCCGCGATCAGGGCATCACCTTTCAGGCATTGCAGGCATTGCGCACCGTGGTTGAACGCTATCCCGATAGCGAATATGCCAGTTCGGCCCTGCTGAAATTCGACCTGACGCTGGACCATCTGGCGGGCAAGGAAATGGATATTGGCCGCTATTATCTGAAGCTCGGCCATTACGGTGCCGCCATTAACCGCTTCCGCGTTGTGGTCGAGGATTTCCAGACCACCACCCACACCCCCGAAGCTCTGCATCGTCTGGTGGAGGCCTATCTGTCTCTGGGGCTGACCGAGGATGCACAGGTGGCGGGCGCTATTCTGGGCCATAACTTTCGCGGAACCGACTGGTACAAAGACAGCCATGTTCTGTTGACAGGCCGTGGTATCTCCACCGAAAAGGTGAATGCCAAAGGCAACAGTTGGCTCAAACGCATCTGGCGGCAGGCGGTCAAGGGCGAATGGCTCTGATACGCACCGTTAAGGGTTAGGCCATGCTACGCAGCCTCAATATCCGGGATATGTTGTTGATCGACCAGCTGGATCTGGAATTCCAGCCGGGGCTGAACGTGCTTACGGGGGAAACCGGGGCCGGAAAATCGATTTTGCTGGACAGTCTGGGCTTTGTGCTGGGCTGGCGCGGGCGTGCGGAACTGGTGCGCAGCGGGGCCAGACAGGGGGAGGTCGTCGCCAGCTTTGATCTGGGCGAAACCCATCCGGCGCATGGATTGCTTGCCGAATTCGGCCTGCCTGCGATTGAAGACGAATTGTTGCTGCGCCGCACCAACAGCCGCGATGGTCGCAAGGTGGCCTATGTCAATGACCGGCGCTGTTCGGGGGAGGCCCTGCGTGCCCTTTCGGCCACTTTGGTGGAACTGCATGGCCAGCATGACGACAAGGGGCTGTTGAATGTATCCGGCCACCGCGCGCTTTTAGACAATTTTGCCGGTGTTGATACGGCCCCTGTGCGTCAGGCATGGAAGGCTCTGCGCGCGGCGAACAAGGAACTGGAAACCGCACGTGTTACCTTGGCCGAAGCGGAAAAGGATGCGGAGTTCCTGCGTCATGCGGTGGATGAGCTGGACAAACTTGCCCCTGAACCCGGCGAGGAGGCCCGCCTTGATGCGGCGCGCCGCCTGATGCAGGGGGCCGCACGTGTGCGCGAAGACATCACCCGCGCCGCC
>JALWOO010000379.1 GCA_027083485.1 Amylibacter sp.
CCGGTGCGAAAACTGTCGGCCTGCGCCCCGAAAACGTGCAGATCGGCGACAGTGGGCCTTTGAGCGGTACAATTTCCCATGTAGAGCAGCTCGGCAGCGACACCATGGTTTATGTGGATCTGAACAACGACAAGCTGTTCACCGTGCGCCTGTTTGGCCAGCATGACCATACCATCGGCGACAGCGTGCATCTGGATTTTGACCGTCAGCACCTGTTCCTGTTTGACGATCAGGGGCAGCGGATCCGACCCTGTTGACTCCGGCGTGCCTTATCGCCTAAAAGGCAGCCAATCCACAGGAAGCGCCAAATCTTCCGGTCTCAGGATCACCACCCGTCAGCGAGTTTCGCCCACGGGTGCCTTTGTCGTTTGGCGGATCGCTTTTTGATGAATTGATCGTTGCGCAGTGAAAGGCGTCTTGGCATGTTTGAAAATCTATCCGAACGTCTCTCCGGCGTCTTTGACAAGCTCACCAAACAGGGTGCCCTTTCGGATGCCGATGTGGCCACCGCGCTGCGCGAAGTCCGCGTTGCCCTGCTTGAGGCCGATGTTTCCCTGCCGGTAGCGCGTGATTTCGTCAAGGCCGTGCAGGAAAAGGCCACTGGCCAGTCGGTTACCAAATCCGTGACACCGGGCCAGCAGGTCGTGAAGATCGTTCACGATGAAATGGTGCATTTCCTGTCCGGTGACGACGCCAACGCCGGCGAGTTAAAGGTCGACAGCCCCCCCGCCCCGATCCTGATGGTCGGCCTGCAAGGCTCCGGTAAAACCACCACCACGGCGAAACTGGCCAAACGTCTGACAGAACGCAATAAAAAGCGGGTGCTGATGGCCTCGCTCGACACCAACCGCCCCGCCGCGATGGAACAGCTGGCCATTCTGGGCACCCAGATTGGTGTAGACACCCTGCCGATCATCAAGGGCCAGAACGCGGTTGATATCGCCAAACGGGCCAAACAACAGGCCACCCTTGGCGGCTATGATGTCTATATGCTCGACACCGCCGGTCGTCTGCATGTGGACGTTGAATTGATGAACGAAGTGCAGGCCGTGCGCGATGTGGCCAACCCGCGCGAAACCCTGCTGGTGGTCGATGGCCTGACCGGTCAGGACGCGGTCAACGTGGCGCAGGAATTCGACGAGAAGGTCGGCGTCTCCGGCGTGGTCCTGACCCGCATGGACGGCGACGGGCGCGGCGGTGCGGCCCTGTCGATGAAGGCCGTCACCGGCAAGCCGATCAAATTCGTCGGCCTTGGCGAAAAGCTCGACGCGCTGGAAGAATTCCACCCCGAACGTATCGCAGGCCGAATCCTCGGCATGGGCGATATCGTATCGCTGGTGGAAAAAGCACAGGAAACC
>JALWOO010000380.1 GCA_027083485.1 Amylibacter sp.
TCTCAAAGCTCACGGACGCTTGGCGACGTAGGTTGTCGCTTTGTTCTCGGCGGGTGGCACTCTGCCTCCGGGTTGTCCGCACGCAATGCGACAAAATATGTCGCTTTATCCTTCGCAGCGGCGTTCGGCTCTCAAGGCTCACGGTCGCTAAGCGACGTAGTTTGTCGCTTTATCCGTTCTCCAGGCCGGGGGCGCGTTGGGGCACGCCTTGCCCTGAACGTCACGCGCAGCAATAGAGCTGGACAGCGCTCCTCGGTTTGCCCCCGCCGGCGGTGGGCGAAAACCGTGGGATTCCCGGCTGTTTTTGGCTGCTGGTTGAGCGTGTAGGCCACTGGCTAACATCCCGCTCAAGCGGATGACCGGCGCACGGTCCTTCCCAACGGGCGAAAGCGCGAGTTAAGATTGAGCGCTCGCCCGTTGGGCCGGAAGCGCCGGTCACCGCTTAGAGCCGATCCTAAAACCGGACGGTCTGTTGAAATGCAATAAGAGCCGATCCTAAAACCGGACGGTCTGTTGAAATGCAATAAGTCCAGAAGCGAAGTGCACGAGTGCGAGATAAATCGTTCCTTTCCGCTCCCATCGCACGAGCAGTGCCCGGAAACGATTGTGCCAACTGTTCGTTCTCTCAACGACCCATCGCCTTGGTTTTCCCTGAACGCAGCCGAGGAGTGGGGATTCGCCGCGTCTACGAATATGCGGAGTGATTCGTCGCGTCCGCACCTCGATCTCAACGCGTTTGAAATCGTATCCCTTGTCCAGACAAATGTGCTTGGGGCGGCGCGGTCCGCGTGGAGCTCTGAGCGGCACCGCATCGAGTGTTCTTCCGACCATCCAGCTGTCATGGAGATTCGCGCCGGTGATCGTCACCGCAAGTGGAACCCCTCGCCCGTCTGTGAGGACATGCCTTTTCACGCCTAACTTACCGCGGTCGGTAGGGTTTTTCCCCGTCAAGTCCCCCCTTTTGGGGCTTTAACAAGCGCCCCATCAAGTGATGACCAGTCCCAATCGATCCCTACTTTTTGGTCGTAGTACTTGAGTAGTTCACAATGAATCTTTGCAAATACACCTGCATTTGCACATTCTTGAAATCGAAGGTGGCAGGTTGAGCCAGAGCCGAATTCACGAGGCAACGCCTTCCACTGGCAACCGGTCCGAAGCCGGTAGAGGATACCGGCCATCACAACCCGATCCGGGACACGGGGGCGCCCTCCGCGTGGGTTCTTTTGATAGGGGGGAAGAAGTGGCTCTATGCGAACCCAAAGTTCATCGGGGATGCTGTAAAAATCGTTGCGTTCCATCCGTCTCTTGGATCACACATGGAGGCGGACGACAACGGTTTTAGGATCGGCTCTAAGGC
>JALWOO010000381.1 GCA_027083485.1 Amylibacter sp.
AAGACCGATTTTCGCTGATCGCTTTCCACCAGTGTTACGCGCATTTCAGGGGATTTTTCGGCCGCAATCGCCGCAATAACCAACCCGGGAAACCCCGCGCCCGCACCAATATCCAGCCAATGTTGTGGGTTATTCTCCGCCATATACCATATCTGGGCAGAGTCCATAAAGTGCCGAACCCAAGCATCTGCCAGTGTTGATTTTGAAACCAGATTGATTTTCGGGTTCCATTTTCGCAACAAGCCCTCGTAAACCTTCAGCCGGTCAATTGTTTCACGTGAAACATCGTGGGCAATAAGCGTATCATTTTCCATTTTACACATTCTGCTTTTTGCGAATACGGGAAAGGATTAGCGTAAGAGCAGCCGGCGTAACCCCCTCTATCCTGTTCGCCTGCCCCAAAGTCGCCGGTCTGGCGACGGAAAGCTTGTCGACCATCTCGTTTGAAAGGCCCGATATATCCGCATAATCAAACCCGTCCGGGATCACCAAAGCCTCGTCACGGCGCATAGCTTCAACATCGGATTTCTGCCTGTCGATATAGTGCGCATACCGCGCATCGTGTTCGACCTGCTTTTGGATGTTCTCCGGTATATCGCCTAACTCCGGCCACTTATTTTCAAGTTTTTTCAATGTGATATCGGGGTATGACAAAAGATCCGGACCTGTTCTTGCCACACCATCCATATTCATTTTTATCCCGAATTCCTTCGCCTCTTTAGGCTTCATAGCAAGCGATTCACACAAGGATTTTGCCGATTCCAGCGCCTCTATCTTCTGTTCAAATGCCGCCTTTCGCTGATCCGAAACGCACCCGACCGCAATACCGACAGGCGTCAACCGTTGGTCCGCGTTATCCGCCCGCAAAGAAAGCCGGTATTCCGCCCGCGATGTGAACATACGGTATGGTTCCGACACACCCCGCGTAACAAGGTCGTCAATCATGACCCCTATATAGCCGCTCGCCCTGTCGATAATTAGCGGATCCCGCCCCGATACGGCCAGCGCTGCGTTCAGGCCGGCAACCAGTCCTTGCGCGGCAGCCTCCTCATATCCTGTGGTTCCATTAATTTGACCCGCAAGATATAGGCCCTCCAGCGCCTTAACCTCTAACGTCGGGCGCAAGGCCCTTGGGTCCACATAGTCGTATTCTATCGCATAGCCGGGCTGTGTAATCCGGGCGTTTTCCAATCCCTTAATGGAATGCACATAGGCTTCCTGAATATCCAGCGGCAAGGACGTGGAAATTCCGTTCGGATAGATTGTATGGTCGTTCAAGCCCTCCGGCTCCAGAAAAATCTGGTGGGAAGTCTTTTCGGAAAACCGGACGATTTTATCCTCGATAGAGGGACAATACCGCGGGCCAACCCCCTCGATCTTTCCACTGTACATTGCAGATTTATCAAGGTTATTTCTAATGATATCATGTGTTTGCGTATTCGTATACGTAATGCCACACGCAATTTGCCGCGCTGTCGGGGCATCGGACAGGAAAGAAAACATCTCGGGGTTTTCATCCGCTTCCTGCATCTCCAGCCCGGTCCAGTCAATCGTTCTGCCATCCAGACGTGGCGGCGTTCCCGTCTTTAACCGGCCCAGGGGAATCCCGAGTGCATCAATTCGTTCCGCCAGCGGGATCGAAGCCCTGTCCCCCATCCGACCGCCAGACCTGGTTTCATTCCCGATATGCAAAACCCCTCGTAAGAAGGTTCCGGTTGTAAGGACAACCGCACAGGAGTGTATTTGCGTCCCGTCATGAAGAACAACACCTTCAATTTTTCCGCTTTTCACCAATAAATCAGATACTTCGGCCTCAATGACCTGAAGGCCCTCTCGCCCCTTGATCTCTGCCTGCATGGCCGCTTTGTAAAGCTGGCGGTCTGCCTGCGTTCTGGGCCCCTGAACAGCCGGCCCCTTGCGCCGGTTCAAAAGACGGAACTGTATTCCGGCTTTATCCGCAACCCGACCCATTACGCCGTCAAGCGCGTCAATTTCCCTGACAAGGTGCCCTTTACCAAGGCCGCCAATTGCAGGATTACAGGACATTTCCCCAATTGCATCAAAGCGATGCGTAATCAAGGCCGTTTTGACGCCCATTCGCACAGAAGCATGCGCCGCATCCGCTCCTGCGTGTCCGCCCCCTATTACAATAACGTCAAATTCGTGTTTCACGTGAAACAATCCTACTTTCCTAGGCAAAAACTGGAAAAAATGACGTCGAGGATATTTTCAACATCAATCCTGCCAATCAACGAATCCATTGCTCTTAATGCCTGTCTTAACTCTTCCGCAGCCAGTTCCGACCACTCCGCACCGTTCCGAATATGGGTCTCGGCACGATCAAGCGCAACGATTCCCTGTTCAAGCGCGATTCTATGCCGTTCCCGTATAGCAGAGGTCGCGCCAGCTGCATAACCCGACAGTTCTGCCGACAGCTTTTCAAGCAATTCGTCAATCCCCTGACCGGTCACACCCGAAACCGACAAGCCCTCTGCGCTTTCAAGATCCGCCTTCCCATAGGCGACAATATCCCCAGGCTCAACCGAAACCCCCAGATCGTCCGGTGTTTGCCCCTTTTCCAGAAGGAAAATCCGCAGATCGGCGGCGTTGGCTCTGTCGATTGCCCGCCCAACCCCCAGCGTTTCAATCGCATCACCGGAATCCCGAATTCCTGCAGTATCCAGCAAGGTCACAGGCAGACCACCCAGATCCATCCGAACCTCTATAACATCACGGGTCGTGCCGGCGATTTCCGAGGTTATAGCCGCCTCCCTACCCGCTAACTTGTTCAAAAGTGTGGATTTTCCAGCGTTCGGACGGCCAACTATTGCAACCTCGAAACCGTCGCGAATCCGTTCCGCGATAGCCCCGCCACTGGACTGTTCCCGCATCCCGTCGCGCACATTAGCGATCAGATCCAGAACCTCCGGTGCGACGTCAACTGGCACTTCCTCGTCCGCGAAATCTATTGTTACTTCGATCAGCGCAATAGCCCGCAGCAAATCGGATCGCCACTTTTCGGCTTTCTGGCTTAGGGCGCCGCGCATCACCTTCAGGGCTTGCCGCCGCTGCGCTTCTGTTTCCGCATCGATCAGATCCGCCAAACCCTCTACTTGCGACAGATCCAGCCGGCCATTTTCCAGCGCCCGCCGCGTAAATTCCCCCGGTTCCGCAAGCCGTAACCCCGTCTTATCGGAAAGCTCTTTCAAAACAGCGGACACAACAGCGGTCGAGCCGTGCAAATGCAGCTCTGCCACCTTTTCACCGGTAAAACTGGCGCCGGAATCGAAAAGAAGAACCAGCGCTTCGTCCAGATCATTACCGGCCGCATCCCTGATCATCCGTACGCCGGGCTTGCGCACGGCCGGCAGGTTTTGCACCATCGTTTCAACTGCCTCCCACGCCAAAGGGCCCGAGATCCGCACAATGGCGACACCGGCCCTTCCTTGCGCAGTGGCGAGGGCGAAGATAGTGCTCATAGTTCTAACCTATTGATTTTAGGTTATAATACCAACTTATCAGGTATTCATGGAATCAAAGAACTCGGCATTCGATTTCGTCTGCTTCATCTTGCCCAGCAGGAATTCGATCGCATCCGTCGTGCCCATCGGGTTCAGGATCCGCCGCAGGACAAACATCTTTGTCAGATCGGATTTATCCACCAACAGGTCCTCTTTACGGGTGCCGGATTTCAGAATATCGATGGCCGGGAAGACGCGTTTATCGGCAATCTTGCGATCAAGCACAAGTTCCGAGTTACCCGTCCCTTTAAACTCCTCGAAGATAACCTCATCCATGCGGCTGCCGGTGTCGATCAGGGCGGTTGCGATAATGGTTAACGATCCGCCTTCCTCGATATTTCGGGCAGCACCAAAGAACCGCTTCGGCCGTTGCAGGGCGTTTGCATCCACACCACCGGTCAAAACCTTGCCCGAAGACGGGACAACCGTGTTGAACGCGCGGCCCAGACGGGTAATCGAGTCCAGCAAAATCACCACGTCGCGCTTGTGTTCCACCAGACGCTTTGCCTTTTCGATCACCATTTCGGCAACGGCAACGTGACGGGTCGCAGGTTCGTCGAAGGTAGAGGAAATCACCTCGCCCTTGACGCTACGCTGCATGTCGGTCACCTCTTCGGGGCGCTCGTCAACGAGCAGGACGATCAAAAAACACTCCGGATGGTTTTTTTCTATCGAGTGCGCAATATTCTGCAAAATCATAGTCTTACCGGTTCTCGGCGGGGCCACAATCAGCGAACGCTGGCCCTTGCCGATCGGGGAAACCAGATCGATAACCCGCGCGGTTTTATCCTTGATCGTGGGATCCTCGATTTCCATTTTCAGCCGCTCTTCCGGATAAAGCGGGGTCAGGTTATCGAAGTTGATCTTATGTTTGGCTTTTTCAGGGTCTTCGAAATTGATGTGGTCAACGCTTACAAGACCGAAGTATTTTTCCCCTTCTTCCGGCGCACGGATAACCCCGTCAACCGTATCCCCTGTGCGCAGGGAATATTTGCGGATCTGTTCGGGGCTGACATAAATATCGTCCGGTCCGGCCAGATAGTTCGCAGCCGGAGATCGCAAAAAGCCGAAGCCGTCTTTCATCACCTCTACAACACCATCACCGGAAATCTGCACGCCTTCGTCGGCCATTGCGGTCAGGATTGCGAACATAATGTCGCCCTTGCGCATGGTAGATGCGTTTTCAATTTCCAGATCCTCGGCCATTTTGACCAGATCAGCGGGTGTTTTGGCCTTTAACTCGGCCAGGGACATTTTTGTGATTTCCATCAAATCGCCATACGTCTGCGCAATCGCGGCCCAAGCCACGCAATGCTGTTTAAAAGGGGAGCGCACATTTCGGGCGAGGACCGCCCGTGCTTCCCCCCAACTACCCTTATTTTACAGGGAATGTCAAATCAGAACGGCTTCAGTTCAACCATAAATACGATGATTACCATTAAAATGGTCGGGACTTCGTTCATCATCCGGTAGGTTTTTCCGCTTAAGGTATTGCGATCATGCAGAAAATCCCGCCGTCTGGCCGACAACCATCCGTGATAGGCCGACATCAGGGTAACCATTGTTGCCTTGATCCAGGGCCAGATCTCGGACCAGTCGATCACATCCGGCGTGAAAACCATCAGCAAACCGAAGGTCCATGTGGAAATCATCGCCGGATTGATGATGGCGCGCAGCAGTTTCCGCTCCATCACCTTGAAGGTTTCGGACATCTCGCTTCCGACCGGCGCGGTTTCGACGTGATAGACGTAAAGGCGCGGCAGGTAAAACATGCCGGCCATCCAGGCAATCACGGAAATTATGTGGAACGACTTGATCCACAAATAGTATTCAGTCAGAAAATTCCCCATCTTATCCTCTGATAACCTTCAACATTTTTTCGACATTGGCCGGATCCCCGTCCGGTGTGATCCCGTGTCCAAGGTTGAAAATATACGGCCCGTCGCCAAGAATATCCAGAAGACGCCTGGTCTCGTTTTCCAGCGCGGGTCCGCCGGTTACCAGCAACATCGGGTCCAGATTGCCCTGAACTGTGATTTTCGGCTGCAAAACATCCCGTGCCCAGTCGGCCGGAACCGAGGTATCGATTGCAAGGCCTTCAATCACGCCGGTATCGACAAATTTCAGGTAATTCCCGCCCGCCTGTCGCGGAAAAGCGATGAAAGGCACGTCCGGATGACGCTTTTTCAGTTCGGTCGCGATTTTGAC
>JALWOO010000382.1 GCA_027083485.1 Amylibacter sp.
CCGGCAGCAAAGGCGCTCTCGATGATGGCATCCTTGGAGATAAAGCCGGCAAAGCCGATATGGGTCAGCGGAATACCGACGCCGGTAATCGCCAATGTGCCGATCATCATCGCCCAGAAGGTCAGCGGGATCTTTTTGCGCAGCGCGCCATAGTTCCGCATGTCCTGTTCGTGGTGCATGGCAGTAATCACAGAGCCGGCACCAAGGAACAACATCGCCTTGAAGAAAGCGTGGGTGAACAGGTGGAACATAGCCACCGGATAGGCCCCGATGCCCACGGCCACAAACATATAGCCAAGCTGGGAACAGGTGGAATAGGCAATCACCCGTTTGATATCATTCTGCACAAGACCAATGGTCGCCGCAAAGAAGGCGGTTGTGGCCCCGATAAAGACGATGAAATCAGGTGTGAAAGTCGCATATTCCAACAGCGGTGCCATGCGCGACATCATAAAGACGCCGGCGGTTACCATGGTCGCCGCGTGGATCAAGGCAGACACAGGGGTCGGACCCTCCATCGCGTCTGGCAACCAGGTGTGCAACAGCAGCTGCGCCGATTTCCCCATCGCACCGATGAACAGCAGGAAGGTGATCACCTCCAGCGCGTTCATTTCCCAGCTCAGGAACATGAATGTGCGTTCGCTCAGCGCCTCTGCATTATGCGGGTTCAGCACCTGATCAAAATTGATGCTGTCGGTCAGCATAAACAGGGCGAAAATCCCTAGCGCAAAACCGAAGTCGCCGACACGGTTGACCACAAAAGCCTTGATCGCCGCCGCATTCGCGCTTGGTTTACGATAGTAAAAGCCGATCAGCAGGTATGAGGCAACGCCCACGCCCTCCCAGCCAAAGAACATCTGCAACAGATTGTCCGCTGTGACCAGCATCAGCATGGCAAAGGTAAAGAACGACAGATAGGCAAAGAAGCGCGGGCGATAGCTGGCCCCTTTGGGGAAGTTCTCATCATGGGCCATATAGCCGATGGAATACAGGTGAACCAGCGATGAAACCGTGGTGATCACCACCAGCATGATCGCGGTCAAGCGGTCAATGCGGATCGCCCAATCAACCGAGAGCGTGCCGCTTTCGACCCATTTGAACAGCTCGATCACATTGGCTTCCGGACCTTCATAGGTCAGGAAAACCACCCATGACAGGGTCGCCGTCAGGAACAACAGCGCGGTTGCGATATATGTCGCCACGCTCTCGCCCAACATCCGCCAGCCAAAGCCGCATAAAAGCGCGCCAACCAGCGGGCTAAAAAGGAGTATTGTTTCCATTCGCCTAGCCCTTCATCACATTCACATCTTCCACCGAGATCGTACCCCGGTTGCGGAAGAAACAGACCAAAATCGCCAGACCGATCGCCGCTTCTGCGGCGGCTACGGTCAGGATAAACAGGGTGAATACCTGTCCGGTCAGATCACCAAGGTATACCGAAAAGGCAACCATATTGACGTTCACGGCCAGCAGCATCAATTCGATCGACATCAAAATGATGATCACGTTTTTGCGGTTCAGGAAAATCCCGAAAATGCCGATCACAAACAGCACACCGGCAACGGTTAGATATTGTTCGAGTTCTATCATAGTCCCTGCCCCGGTTTGATATCCTTGAGTTCCATTGTTTTGGCCGGATCACGATGCATCTGCGCAATCACGCTCTGGCGTTTGACGTCCGGACGGTGACGCATGGTCAGAACAATCGCCCCGATCATCGCTACCAGCAGGATCAAACCCGATGCCTGAAACAGATAGATGTAATCCGTATAAATCACCTGCCCCAGGGCCAGTGTATTGTGGGTCTGCGTCAAATCCGGTGTCGGCGACTGGCGCAGAGCCTGTGCAGCATCGGCAAATTGCCAATGGCCGTAAACCAGCCCCAGTTCCATCAACAGGATCACCCCGATCAAGGCCCCCATCGGGAAGTAATTGGCAATCGAGCCGCGCAATTCGCTGAAATCAACGTCCAGCATCATCACCACGAACAGGAACAACACCGCAACCGCGCCAACGTACACAATCGCCAGCAGCATCGCGATATATTCGGCCCCCATCAGCACGAACAAGCCTGCCACGCTAAAGAAGGTCAGGATCAACCACAGCACCGAATGCACCGGATTGCGCGCTACCACCACCAGCAGGCCCGCGCCCACTGCGATTGTGGCAAAAACATAAAAGGCGAAAAGGGTAATCGTCATGTGACCGGTTCCTTATCTGAAATGCTGAAATGGGTCATCTGTAGGGCGCATCCAGTTCAATGTTGCGGGCAATCTCGGCTTCCCAGCGGGCACCGTTATCCAGCAGTTTTTCTTTGTCATAGAACAGCTCTTCGCGGGTTTCGGTCGCGAATTCGAAATTCGGCCCCTCGACAATCGCATCCACCGGGCAGGCTTCCTGACAGAAACCGCAATAGATGCATTTGGTCATGTCGATATCATAGCGCGTGGTGCGCCGGGAGCCGTCTTCGCGCGGTTCTGCGTCGATCACGATGGCCTGTGCGGGGCAGATCGCCTCGCAGAGTTTGCAGGCAATGCAACGCTCTTCGCCATTGGGATAGCGCCGCAGCGCGTGTTCGCCGCGAAAACGCGGGCTAATCGGGCCTTTTTCATGCGGATAGTTCAACGTGGCCTTTGGAGCCATGAAGTATTTCATGCCCAGCTTGAAGCCTTTGACGAAATCCATCAGCAGGAAATATTTGGTGGCGCGCGCATAATCGAATGCCATCGGCTTAACCCTCCGCTTCAATGTTCCAGCGAGCATAGAACCCGCCGAGGTTTTCTTCCTGACCGTCATAGAAAGCCAGCGCAGAAACAATCACCACCCATGCCAGCGACAGCGGCAGGAAGACCTTCCAGCCA
Source organism: Amylibacter sp. (assembly GCA_027083485.1). GTDB lineage: Bacteria > Pseudomonadota > Alphaproteobacteria > Rhodobacterales > Rhodobacteraceae > Amylibacter. The sequence continues at coordinate 2,862 of JALWOO010000382.1, forward strand.
ATGCGCATCAGCTGGTCATAGCGGTAGCGCGGCACGATGGCCTTGACCATGGAGAACAGGAAGAAGAAGAAAGCCATCTTCAACACCATCCAGATAGCGCCATCCGGCAGACCCGGGATCGGGGACAGCCAGCCGCCAAAGAAGAACAGGGTTGTCAGCGCACACATCATCCAGATCGCGAAATATTCGCCGATCATATAGAGCAGGAAGGGTGTCGAGGAATATTCAACCTGATAGCCGGCCACCAGTTCGGATTCCGCCTCGGGCAGATCGAACGGCGGGCGGTTGGTTTCCGCCAGAGCCGAGATGAAGAACAAAAACACCATCGGGAAATGCGGCAACCAGTACCAGTTGAAAAACCCGTAGGATCCCTCTTGGGCCTTGACGATATCCACCAGCGACAGGGACCCTGTGGAAATGATCAACCCGACAATGATAAAGCCGATAGACACTTCATAGGAAATCATCTGTGCCGCAGAACGCAGCGCGCCAAGGAAGGAATATTTGGAGTTGGACGCCCAGCCCCCCATGATCACGCCGTAGACCTCGAGCGAACCAATGGCGAAAATATACAGGATCGCCACATTCAGATCCGACAGGATCCATGTTTCGTCAAACGGGATCACCGCCCACATGGCCATCGGCAAAACCAGCGCGATCAGCGGGGCCAGCAGATAGACCGGCTTGTCAACACCGGCGGGAATGACCACCTCTTTGACGAGGTATTTGAGAAAGTCGGCCATGAGCTGCAACAGCCCCCAAGGTCCAACCACGTTGGGGCCGCGCCGCAATTGCACCGCGCCCCAGATCTTCCGGTCCCCATAGACCAGAAACATTGCACTGATCAGCAGGAAGATCGTGACCAGAAGGGCCTGGCCCACCATGATCAGGAAAATCCCGAAGTTGCTTGCGAAAAACTCTGCCATATCCGTCCCTTACACCATCGGAATGTTGTTGGCCGTACAGTTTTCGGCCGCAACTTCCGCGTCTATTGTATGTGTCCCGCCCGGGATTGAATCGGAAAGGGTATAAATACCCTCGCCGCGCCAAGTCCGGCCGGATTTCTTTACGTCATTGCGAACGCGACGCACGAATCCTGCCCCACGTATCAAAGCATATTGCGCCGCAGCGCAATCGTTAAATGCAATTACGTCATCCCCGTTACGCGCGCCCTGCATCTCTACGGAAATGGAGACAAGCTCCCCTTCCAGAAGACGGGTTTGCACTGCGCCATATTCCGGTTTGAAGGGCAATTGCGAAACATCGCCCTTGTCCACCGGAGCACAGGCCACAAGGGCCAGCGTGGATGATATGATCGCCTTTTTGATCACTCTGCCGCCACCTTTTGGTTGCGCCGCTCCGCTGCCATTTGCGACAGCTCGGCCATAACCTGACTTGCCCGCGCAATCGGGTTGGTCAGATAGAAATCCTTGACCGCCGTTACAAAGCTGGCTTTGCCAAGCTGGCCCGCCGGTTCTGCCTGCCAGTCATTGACCGGCACTTCGTCGATTTTACCCAGATGCGGCACCTCGGCAATCATGGCTTCGCGCAGGGCCGACAGGCTGTCATAAGGCAAGGTCTGCCCCAGTTCCGCCGACAATGCCCGCAAGATCGCCCAGTTTTCCCGCGCATCGCCCGGCGCAAATCCGGCACGCATGGCCATTTGCGGGCGGCCTTCGGTGTTCACGAAAATGCCGCTTTCCTCGGTATAGGCGGCCCCCGGCAGGATCACATCGGCACGGTGCGCGCCGCGATCGCCATGGCTGCCCTGATAGATCACGAAAGGACCGGCCTGAATGTCGATTTCATCGGCCCCCAGATTGTAAACAACCTCGGCCCCGTCCATCATCGCGTCTTTGCCGCCTTCGGTGACAGCGCCCAGATCCATCGCGCCAACACGGCTGGCTGCGGTGTGCAGGATCATCAGCTTGCTGTCCGTTTTTTCCGCCAGTTCCATCGCCGCCGCCAGAACCGCCGCGCCGTCTGCTTCACGCAGGGCACCCTGCCCGACGATCACAATGGACGGCACCTCCAGCACCTTGTCGAATTTCTTGTTCAACGTGGCTTCCAAAGCGGCGCGATCATCGCCCATGTGGAAATATTCATAGGTCAGATCAACAGGTTGCCCGATCAGAGCAATATCCGCGCCGCGCGCCCATGCCTGACGCAACCGCGCGTTCAGCACCGGCATTTCAGAGCGTGGATCACAGCCGATCAGCTGAATCATCTGCGCATCGTCAATATCGGCAATCGTTGCGGTGCCCACATAACCGGAGCGGTTGCCCGCCGGCAATTTGGCCCCGTCGGTGCGACATTCAACAGAACCGCCCAGACCCTCGATCAGCTGTTTCAGCGCAAAAGTCGCCTCGGTCGGGGCCAGATCGCCCACCAGACCGGCGACTTTCTTGCCTTTGACCGCCTCGGCAATCGCCGCGAAGGCCTGACCCCAGCTTGCCGGTTTCAGCTTGCCGTTTTCCCGCACATAGGGCTGATCCAGACGCTGGCGGCGCAGACCGTCCCAGATGAAGCGGGTCTTGTCGGAAATCCATTCCTCGTTCACATCATCATGGTTGCGCGGCACGATGCGTTTGACTTCGCGCCCTTTGGTGTCCACACGGATGTTGGCCCCCATGGCGTCCATCACGTCGATGGTTTCGGTTTTCTTCAATTCCCATGGCCGCGCCGTAAAAGCATAAGGTTTGCTGGTCAGCGCACCAACCGGACACAGATCAATGATGTTGCCCTGCAATTCGCTGTTAAGCGTGGCATTCAGATAGCTGGTGATTTCCGCGTCTTCGCCGCGCCCTGTCTGGCCCATTTGCAAAATGCCCGCCACCTCGGAGGTGAAGCGCACGCAACGGGTGCAGG
>JALWOO010000383.1 GCA_027083485.1 Amylibacter sp.
CTAAAGCGTTTCAACATAAAGTCGAAACGCTTTAGTTGGCCGGATAGCGGGCCTCAACAAGTCGGATGGCCTTTTCAACCGCCTGATCAATCGACATCCCGGTTGTATCAATCAGCACCGCATCATCCGCAGCGACCATCGGGGCCTCTGTACGGCCAGCGTCGCGGGCATCCCGGGCTTTGACATCGGCAAGCACCGTGTCAAAGCTGGTTTCATGGCCCTTGGCGCTCAGTTCCGCAAAGCGCCGCGCCGCGCGTGTGCGGGCGTCAGCGGTGACGTAAAGCTTCACATCCGCATTCGGGCAAATCACCGTGCCAATATCGCGCCCGTCCAGAATGGCCCCGCCGTTACGTCTGGCAAAACTGCGTTGGAAATCCACAAGCGCGGCGCGGACTTCGGGAATGGACGCAAGCCGGCTTGCCGCTTGCGCGACCTCTGCCGTGCGTAAATCGTCGCGCAGCAAATCCGCAGGGGTCAGGGCGTGCGCGATGGCGTCAGGGGGCAGGTCGCTGTCCATCGCCTTGCGGCCAACAGCGCGATACAACAGGCCGGTATCCAGATGCGCCAGATTGAAATGCGCGGCAATTGCCTTGGAAATCGTGCCTTTTCCCGCAGCAGCAGGCCCGTCGATTGCGACTGTAAATTTCATGGCGGGATCCGATGCCTATTTGTTGTTGCGCTGGATTGTGGCACCCAGACCGGCCATCAAATCCTCGAATATCGGAAAGCTGGTGGCGATTGCGCCACCGTCATCAACGCTGACAGGTTTTTGAGTGGCCAGCCCCATGCACAAAAACGACATGGCGATCCGGTGATCCAGATGGGTTTGCGCTGTGCCACCACCGGCGACCTCGCCGTTTTGGCCGTGAACGATCAGGAAATCTTCGCCTTCCTCAACGGTAACGCCCATGGCCTCAAGCCCGCGCGCCATGGCGTCGATGCGGTCACATTCCTTGACCCGCAATTCCCTGATCCCGCGCATCACGGTTTTGCCGCTGGCAAAGGCGGCGACCACCGACAGGATCGGGTATTCGTCGATCATGGAAGGCGCGCGATCCGGCGGCACCTCGATGCCTTGCAACGCAGAGGCCCGCACTCGCAGATCGGCAACCGGCTCGCCGCCTTCGGTGCGCACGTTTTCAAATGTAATATCCGCGCCCATTTCCGACAGGGTGGTCAGCAATCCGGCGCGGGTCGGGTTCAGCCCGATATTGGGCACCAGAATATCGGAGCCTTCAACGATCAGCGCAGCGGCCACCGGAAAGGCTGCCGAACTGGGATCACGCGGCACGGCAATGGTTTGCGGGGTCAACTCCGGCTGACCTTGCAGGGTGATTTCAAACCCTTCAGC
>JALWOO010000384.1 GCA_027083485.1 Amylibacter sp.
GGCCACGGTCAGCGGCGATCTGGACCAACATATCGCGGCGGAAATCGCCAAACTGCGCGCCAAAATCGACGGCGATACCAAGAACCTGTTTCTGGTGGGCGGCTCCTATCGCGCCATTGCCGGAATTGATATGTCGCGGCGCAAATACCCGCTGGATGTGCTGCATGAATACAAGATTTCCCCGCCGGATTTGCTGGAAACGCTGGACTGGATCATTGCCGCCAGCCCCAAGGAAATCGCCGCCCATTCCAGCGCTTCCTCGGAACGTCTGGTGCTGGTGCCTACGGCGGCGCGGGTGCTCAAGGCGCTGATTGCCGCCTATCACCCCGAAGAAATCGCCGTGTCGAGCTATGGTCTGCGCGAAGGTCTGCTGTATGAGCAAATGCCGAAAAAGCTGCGCAAAAAGGATCCGATGATCGAGGCCTGCAAGTGGATGGAGCAAACCAACGCGCGGTTTCCCGGTTTTGGCAAATCTCTGGCGAAATGGGTGGCGCAGGTGTTGCCCGGTGCCAGCCCCAAACGCGCACGCCTGATCCACGCGGCGGCGTTGCTGCATGACGTGAGCTGGCGCGCCAACCCGAGCTTTCGCGCCGAGGTCTGTTTTGACAGCGCCACCCGCGCCAATATGGGCGGGCTGGATCACGTGGATCGGGTGTTTTTGGGCATGGCCCTGTTGCACCGGTATAAAAACAACGGGAAAATGGGGCGGTATCAAAAGCTTGGCGAAATTCTGAGCGACAAGCAGCGGCAAGCGGCACTGGTGATCGGCACCGCTATGCGGCTTGGTGCGGCGCTGGCCGGTGGCTCTGGCGAGGTGCTGGGCGCGGTAAAGCTGACGCTGACGGATCACACGCTGGAAATGGAAATCCCGCCCGAATACGCCGATCTGAACGGCGAGGCGGTGACGCAGCGGTTTGAGGCCTTGGCACTGGCGCTCTGCCGCAAAGCGGTGCTGAAATAGCCGTTAGCGCGCCAGAATTTCCGCCACGGCCCGCCCCCAGGCATCCCAGTTCAGCCGCGCTTCATATTCCGCGCGTGTGGTTTTGCGCAATTCGCCATAGCGTTCCGGTGCCGCCATATAGCCGCGGATCACCTCGGCGAAATCCGTGGCCTTTGCGCCAAAGGGCAGCGGATGGCCATTGACCCCGTCCACCACCGGCACCCCGCCCACCTGATAACACAGGGAGGGCAGCCCATAGGCCGAGGCCTCGCAAAAGGCAAAGCCATAGGATTCCATGCTCGGCATCACCAGAAAATGCGCCTGCCGGTAACAGTCGGTAAACTGCGCCAACTGCTCGGGCACCGCCTTGTCCAGTTGCGGATGCACGGTGACCCATTCATTGCGGTGAAACTCCGGCGGCGTGCAGCCAACCACGGTCAGCCGCGCATCCACCCCCTGATCGCGCAGGATTTGCAAGGTTTTAAAGGCCATCGGCCCACCCTTGGCAAACCAGTTGCGCCCCACCACCAGCAGGTTCAGCGGGCCGGTGCCAATGGCAGGCGGCGTGCCTGCGCCCGGGTCTTCGATATTGGCCCCCCAAGGCAGCACCAGATTGCGATCGGGCGGCAGATCATGCAAGGCCACCACCGCATCGCGCATCCACTGGCTTGGCCAGAACAGGTGGTCCACCTGCGAAAAAACCTGCTTTTCCGCGCGCTGGATGATCGGGTCAAACAGGCGGGCCATGCGGGACATTTGCTGAAAGCTCTGCCCGATTTGTGATTGTTTATAGGTGGTTGGCGTCGCATCCGAGGTATAGGCCGTGATTAGGCCGTCAGGCAATTTCATACCGCGCAGCGCGTGAAAACTATAGGCTCCGAACAGCACATCATAGCCCCCTTGTGCCAACTGGCGCGACAGGGATCGGTTGATCAGCGGCGCCAGCAGCAGATGCACCCGCCAGCCCAGCCGCAGGATATATTTGTCCGGCATGCTGTGGATCAGACGGCGCAAAGGGGCCAGCGCACCCCAGTCAGCGGGCAGAATATCCACATCCCCCACATGTTTTTGCAAGGCCGCATAAATCCGCGCATTGCCGCCGGAATACAGGTTTTTATCCAGCGGGCTATGATCGCACAAATAGGCGATTTTCAGGCGGGTTGCATCGGTCATAGGGCAAAACCTGCCTGAAAAACATGGTGATTTTGTGGCGTCAGCCTTCCATCGCTTCCAGTTCGTCGATCATCGAGGAAATCAGGCTCAAGCCCTTGTCCCAGAATTTCGGATCCGACGCATCCAGCCCGAAAGGGGCCAGCAATTCGCTGTGATGTTTGGACCCGCCAGCGCGCAGCATGTCGAAGTATTTCGCCTGAAAATCCGGGTCACCTTCTTCGTAAACCGCATAAAGCGCGTTCACCAGCCCGTCGCCAAAGGCATAGGCATAAACGTAAAACGGCGAATGGATGAAATGCGGGATATAGGACCAGAAAGTTTCATAGCCGTCCATGAAATTGAACACGGGGCCGAGGCTCTCGCCCTGAACCGACATCCACAGGGCGTTGATGCCGTCCGGCGTCAGCTCGCCATCGCGCCGCGCCTCGTGCAGTTTGCATTCGAAATCGTAAAAAGCAATCTGGCGCACGACCGTGTTAATCATGTCTTCAACTTTGCCTGCTAACAAACGCTTGCGGGTTGCCGGATCGGGCGCATTGTCCAGTAATTTGCGAAAGGTCAGCATTTCGCCGAACACACTTGCGGTTTCGGCCAGCGTTAAAGGAGTAGACGACAATAATTCGCCCTGACCGGCGGCCAGAACCTGATGCACCCCATGCCCCAGCTCATGGGCCAGCGTCATCACGTCCCGCTGCTTGCCAAGGTAGTTCAACATCACATAGGGATGCACATCCACAACCGTCGGATGGGCAAAGGCCCCGGGGGCTTTGCCCGGTTTCACGGGCGCATCGATCCAGCCCTTGTCAAAGAAAGGTTCGGCAATCTCGGCCATTTCAGGGGCAAAATCGCCATAGGCTTCCAGCACTGTCTTGCGTGCGTCATCCCAGCGGATCACCGATTTCTGCTCGTCGGGCAGGGGGGCATTGCGGTCCCAGATTTCCAGCGTGTCAAGGCCGAGCCATTTTGCCTTGAGCGCATAATAGCGGTGCGACAGTTTCGGATAGGCGGCCACAACCGCGTTGCGCAGGGCCTCGACCACCTCGGGTTCCACATGGTTGGCCAGATGGCGGCCCGCCTGCGGGGTGGGCAGCTTGCGCCAGCGGTCCTCGATTTCCTTTTCCTTGGCAAGGGTATTGGTAATGCGGGCAAACAGGGACACATTCTTGCCAAACACATCGGCCAGCGCACGCGCGCCTTTTTCCCGTGTGGCGCGATCCGTGTCGGTCAACAGGTTCAGCGTGGCCTCAAGGTTCATTTCCTCGCCGTCCACCTCAAAACTCAGGCCGGCCATGGTCTCGTCAAACAACCGGTTCCAGGCGGTGGTGCCGACCACGGATTGATCGTGCAGGAACTGTTCCAGCTCGTCGGAAAGCTGATGCGGTTTCATCGCCCGCATCCGTTCCAGCACCGGTTTGTAACGGGCCAGATCGGCATTTTCCGCCAGCATGCCGTCCAGTTGCTCATCCTCGATCCGGTTCATTTCAAGGCTGAAAAACACCAGCGGGGTGGAAAAATCGGTGATTTGCGCCTGCATATCGGCCATGAATTTCGCCCGATCCGCGTCCGTTGTATTCTGGTAATACTGCAATCCGGCAAAGGACATGATCCGGCCGGAAACCGACTGGATTTTTTCATAGCGCCGAATGCAATTCAACATCCCCGCCGCGTCCAGATCGGCCAGCTTCCCCGTGTAATCGCTGGCAAATGCCGCGCATTCGCCTTCCAGCCAGTCCAGATCCGCCGTGATTTCCGGCCCGTCCATCGAAGGGTAGAGATCATCCAGATTCCATTCGGGCAAATCACCCAGATCCGCGCCAGAGGCGGCGTCGCGATTGTCACGGAAAAACTCGGGGGCGGGGGTATTGAACATGTAAAGCTCCTGAAAATGCTGTTGCAACAGATTTAGGGCTTTGGCGGGCGAAGGGAAAGGGTGATTATAGGTCTATCGCCTTGTCGTCCGGTTTTTGCGGCGCTGGCGGGGCCAGTTTCGGAGCGGATTGTTTACGCCGAATGATGATGTCGCCATTGGGCAGCACTTCGGGCAATTCGTAAAATGTCCAGTCGTCGATTTTCTCCATCAAGGCATCAAGCGCGGGGCCGAATGCCTCGATCGAGGGGCCGATTTTATCGACCCACCCTTCAAGGAACTTCTGTGATTCCTCGGAAAACTGTTCGAAATCCTTAAGGAAATCGGCAGAGGCCGGCGCGGCGGCGGTGGCAAGAAAGGCGGCAAGGATGATCTGTTTCATACCCTGAATATAGGCGCCCGCGCCCGCGCTTCCAAGGGGCAGGCGCATTAGGGCGCGAAAAATATGGCTTTTGAAGAAAGCCGAAACGTGGCAGCCTTTGATCTCGAAGCCTCGATAAAAAAACCTGCATCTGGTGATGCAGGGCATAACTGTCATTGCCATCACGCACCGGCTGTCCACCATCGCCGAAATGGGCCGCATTGTGGTGCGGGTTCTGGAGCAGGGGACACACGGCGAGCTGCTGCAAAAAGGCGGCCTGTATGCGGACCTGTGGTCACGCCAATCGGGCGTGTTTATTGATGGGTGAGGGGGTGTTAATTGCAACGTAATATTGACCAATAAGTTAGGGGAATAATGGAAGATCGCAAAAAATTGGGCGTGAGGATTGTGCGCGAAAATAAATCTGAACTGGATCAATTGGAAAAACTAACTAAGCTTGGGTATACTCTGTCTGAGATTGAGTATACTTTGAAACGCCTTAAAGAAGTGGGCAGTTCAGAGCAGTCTCAAAGCGCTTTCTATGAAAATGCGGTGCTTCATACCACTCTTGCTGTTGCATATGGTAGACTGTTTGGAAGTGGTCAAAACGTAACCAAGCTTGATGCGAATAGTATACCTGAAAAATACAAACAGGCTCATGAGGAACTGATATTTCGTCGAAAAAAACGGTTTGCCCATCATGATAACCATCCCTCGATTACCACCGATAGGGAAGTTCTTTTCGATGGAGATACTTTCACAGTGTTTCTCAAGATCAATAGAATAAAACCGCTGGAAATTCCGAATGAAACGGATGGGTTACTGGAATGGATACGGGAGGATATGCAGAAAAAGACGGTCAAGATGCTAAGACGGTTGGAAAAAAAGTCAGGGTATAAATGGTGTGTCGGCTTACCGAGAAGTGAAGATAAGAGTTGAAGACTAAAACGATTTCTTGATCAATATTGATGTCCATTCTTTGGATTGAACACCACCCCCTCTAATGAATAACAACTGCTCCCCCCCAACAAAAAGCCCCCGCCAAACGGCGAGGGCTTCTCAATTCCCAAACCAGAAAGCTTACTTCAGCGAGCTGTCGATTTCCTGGCAGGCGGCGACGAGGCCTTTTACGGCATCGACCGATTTGTTGAACATGGCCATTTCGTCCTTGTTCATGTCGATTTCGATGACTTTTTCAATGCCGCCGGCACCGATCACGGTTGGAACGCCCACATACATGTTGTCCAGCCCATAGGCACCGTCCACGTTGGCGGCGCAAGGCAGCACGCGTTTTTGGTCTTTCAGGTAGGCTTCGGCCATTTCGATTGCCGATGCGGCAGGGGCATAGAATGCGGAGCCGGTTTTCAGCAGGCCGACGATTT
>JALWOO010000385.1 GCA_027083485.1 Amylibacter sp.
TGAGGGTATAGATTCCTTCAATTTTAATAAAAATAAGCGGGGTAAAACCATGAAAATCTTGAGTGAAATCAAAAAATCAACATTATTTAGTAAGGCTATTGTTTTAGTAATAATCTTACAAATAAACGCACTACAAGCATCACCTATCATCATTGTAACAGCAACAGATGGAACGGTTGCTGATGATGGATTGTGTAGTATTGTAGAGGCAATTATCTCAGCCAACACAGATACAGCATCAGGAGCTTTGGCAGGAGAATGTGTAGCAGGGGTTACAGGACTTGACACCATAGAACTAGCAGTAGATGTAATTCTAAGTACATTCTATGACGATATTATTTTGACTTATATTGACCCTGACAATAATACCATACTACTCAATATTGGTAGAACAGGCATTCCAGCGATAGAATCAGAAATAATTTTAGATGGTATGGGTTTTAGCTTGGCACGCGATCCATCCAATACATGTACACTTGATACTACCGAAGCTACAGGTGAATTCCGCCTCATGCGCTTACACGGCAGTGCTGCCAATCTAAGTCTAAAAAATATAACCCTAAAAGGAGGATGTGCAGATGGACCAGCCACCCACAATGGTGTGGGCGCAGGAGTTTATGTTGAAGAAGGCATATTAAACATAGAAAACAGTATAATAAATAACAACCAATCATCACTAGCAGCTGGCGGGGTGTATTTACTTGATGCAAAAGCAATATTAAATCTCGTAAGCAATAGCATTTTTAGTTCAAATAAATCTGGTTTTGGTGGTGCCATTGGGTCAAATGGAGTGATTGAAACACTGCAAGATAGCATGTTTTCAAATAATACCGCAACAGTAAGTAATGGAGGAGCTATTTTTAATAATGGCAGCATAACAATGATAGCGAATAATACTTTTTCTGAAAATAATTCAGCTACTTTAGGTGGTGGAATTTATATTACAACCATAGGTACTGTTATGAATATAAACAACAGTATTTTTTCTGCTAATAGTGCTGATGGTACTACTTTTAGTGAAGGCGGTGGTGGTGTTTATAATGGTGGCACTATTACAGCAATAAATAATAGTACTTTTTCTGATAATAGTGCTGATTCTGGAGGTGGTGTTTATAATACAACCATAGGCACTATTATGGATATTAACAATAGCACATTTTCTGATAATAGTGCTTTTAACTCTGGTGGTGGTGTTAGTAATAATGGCACTATTACAGCAATAAACAACAGTACATTTTCTGGTAATAGTGCTAATTATGGAGGTGGAATTATAAATGCAGTTACTATAACGGAAATAAATAACAGCACATTTTTAAGTAACAGTGCTATCACTGGTGGTGGGATTTATAG
>JALWOO010000386.1 GCA_027083485.1 Amylibacter sp.
ATCAGAGGCTGCCGTCAACTCGCCCTTGCGCAAATCCTGAATCACCAGCTGCATATTGCCCCAGGTATTTTTCTTTTCCGTCAGCCTGTGTCCCATTGCCTGCAAACTTTGCACCTGCTGCCCGGTCAATGCGCCAGACTCATAAAAGATCCTGTCCGGCAAATACTGATGATGATAGCGGGGCAGGCTGACAATGGTTTTGGCATCCGCTCCCTGCTCAAAGGCCAGAGCACCCAGCAGCACCATGGTAATAATGCGACTGCCCCCGGGTGTACCAATAACGGCCAGACGATCATCCGTCTGTAAAAAGGTCGGCGACATACTGGATAACATGCGCTTGCCCGGGGCAATGGCATTGGCCTCTGCCCCCACCAGTCCATACACATTGGGCACGCCGGGCTTGGCGGAGAAATCATCCATTTCATCGTTTAACAATACGCCGGTTCCCGGCGGCACAAAACAGGCGCCAAAGGGGTAGTTGACGGAAAGGGTTGCCGCCACCCGGTTGCCCTCATGGTCGATAATGGAAAAATGGGTGGTGTCCGTGCCCGGGTAGTCTTTCTGAATACCCGGCAGCAGCTCACTGGGAGTGGCCTTTTTGGGATGGATGCTGGCGCGCAGGCCGGCGGCATAGCGTGGATCAGTTAAACGATCGACGGGCACAGAAACAAAATCACTGTCACCCAAATATTCCGCCCGGTCACGATAGGCGCGACGCATGGCCTCCACCACCAGATGCACCTGCTCCGCAGCAGGTAGTTTTGCCAGTGGAAAGCCCTGTAACTGGTTGAGTATTTCAATCAGTGCCACACCGCCGGATGAAGGGGGCGCCACTGAGGTGATGGTCATGCTTTTATACTTGCCTTGCAGCGGCTTGCGCTCCAGTACCTTATATTGCTGCAAATCCTGCAGGCTCCAGATACCCCCTGCCTTGCGCACCCCTGTCACCAGCTTGCGGGCAATCTCGCCTTTATAAAAACCATCCGCGCCCTGTTGAGCAATGGCCTCCAGTGTGCGGGCCAGATCCGGCTGATAAATAACATAGCCATTTTCCGGCACCTGATTATTCTGCAAAAAAATAGCTGCCGCAGCCGGTGATGCCCGCAATGCTTTCAGACGAAAACCGGCCATGCGCCGATAATGCTCTTCAACCGCAAAACCGTCTTTGGCCAGCTTGATCGCCGGCACCAGACTCTGCGCCAGACTCAGACGCCCGTATTGTCGGGCCAGATGTTCCATAGCCGCAGGCACGCCGGGGATACCGGCGGCCAAAGGCCCGTCCACCGACAGGCCCGCAATCACATTGCCCTGCTTATCCAGATACATATCCCGATGAGCCGCAAGGGG
>JALWOO010000387.1 GCA_027083485.1 Amylibacter sp.
GGGCTACGCTTACATTCGCCCATAATCCTGAAGAATTTTCCACCGCCTCTTGTTTATGCAAGGGGCGGTTTCTTTTGCTCAAAGGAAAACACCCATGCGTATGAACTCCCTTGGCCGTACCGGCATTGAAATCAGCGAATTGTGTCTTGGCTCGATGACATGGGGGACGCAAACCGCGCAAAAGGATGCTCATGCGCAGATTGATATGGCGCTGGAGCGGGGCGTTAACATTATTGATACCGCCGAAATGTACCCGACCAACCCGCTTTCCAAAGAAACACAGGGCGATACCGAACGTGTGATTGGCAACTGGATTGCGGCCAATCCGGCGCGGCGCGGCGATTTCCTGCTGGCAACCAAGGTTTCCGGTTCCGGCTATATGAATGTGCGCGATGGTGCCCCGATTTCACGCCAAACCATTGAGCTTGCATTGGAAAATTCCTTGCGGTCGTTGAAAACGGATTACATCGACCTCTATCAACTGCACTGGCCCAATCGCGGATCCTACATGTTTCGCCAGAACTGGGATTTTGACCCGAGCAGCCAGAACCGCACTCAGACCCTTGCCCATATGATGGAGGTTCTGGAAACGCTTCAGGACTTCGTCAAAGCCGGAAAAATCCGTCATTTCGGTCTATCGAACGAGAGCACATGGGGCACGGCACAGTGGTTGCGCCTGTCCGAAGATCATGATTTGCCGCGCGTGGTGTCTGTGCAAAACGAATATTCGCTTTTGTGCCGGCTCTATGATCTGGACATGGCGGAGTTGTCCCACAACGAAGACGTGGGCCTGCTGGCCTTTTCGCCACTGGCCGCAGGGTTGTTGAGCGGGAAATATCAGGGCGATGTGACGCCGCCGGCCTCGCGGCGCAGCTATGTAAACGATCTTGGCGGGCGTCTGACCCACCGTGCGCTGACGGCTGTTGATGCCTATTTGGCGATTGCGCAAAAACACGGACTGGACCCGATCCATATGGCCTTGGCCTGGTGTCGGACGCGCCCGTTCATGGCCTCTGCCATTTTCGGGGCGACAACGCTTGCGCAACTGGATCATGCGCTGGGGTCGGTTGATGTTACTCTGTCCGATGCGGTTTTGACGGATATTGCGGTGGCGCACAGGCAACATCCAATGCCGTATTGAAAACGATATGCGAAATCGCGGGGTCTTGGCCACGAATGCACAACTGTTTGAACCGGTGCGGGAGATTGTTGAACGTATGGGGGCAAATGTGATAGGTCCGGATCAGGTTCGCCAGAACCTTGGCCTAACAAAGAAAGCTCCGCAATGATCCGTCTGACCTTGATAGCTGCCGTTTTGGCGGGGTGTGCCCCAACGCCTCGCCCGATTGATCCGGACACAGGAAAACCTGTGCCGTCCAATCTGAATGTGGAATACTGCCGTAAAATTGCTGACGAAACAGCGCGTGCGGGCAAGCTGAATTACCATCTCTGTCCGGGGTATATGTTGGATGGTTACCCTATAGAAATTCCATAAAATAGCGAAAATACCTAAATTAGACAGGATCTGGAAATGACAAAAATAGCGGCAATCATTGGAGGCGGCGTCATCGGTGGTGGCTGGGCAGCGCGTTTTTTGTTGAATGGGTGGGACGTGCGGGTATTTGATCCGGATCCGGATGTTGCCCGAAACATTCGCGAGCTTTTGGACAACGCCCGCCATGCTTTGCCGAGCCTGTCGGATCGGGTGATGCCGGCCGAGGGCGATTTAAGCTTTCATTCTACCATTGCCGATGCTGTCAAAGAGGCCGCGTATATTCAGGAATCGGTGCCGGAACGGCTCGATATGAAACACGCGACTTTTGCCGCGATTCATGCCGCCGCAGAACCGGAAGCGGTAATCGGGTCCTCGACATCCGGTTTCAAACCGTCTGAACTGGCGCGGGGTGCCGAAAACGCCAGCCAGATCATGGTATGCCACCCGTTTAATCCGGTCTATCTGCTGCCGCTGGTCGAGGTCGTGCCCGGTCCGGATACCAATGATGCGGCGCTGAAACATGCGTTTACAGTGCTCAAGGCCATTGGCATGAAGCCGGTGAAAATCCGGCGCGAGATCGAGGCCCATGTGGCGGATCGTTTGCTTGAGGCTGTCTGGCGCGAAGCGCTTTGGCTGATCAGGGACGATGTTGCCACCACCGAGGAAATCGACGATATTATTCGCCATGGTTTCGGGCTGCGCTGGGCGCAAATGGGGCTGTTTGAAACCTATCGCATTGCCGGCGGAGAGGCGGGTATGGCCCCATTCATCAAACAATTCGGGCCAGCCTTGCAAAGGCCCTGGTCCAAACTGACGGATGTGCCGGAACTGGACGATGCCCTCATTCAGAAAATAGCGGATCAGTCCGACGCGCAATCGGGCATGTATTCAATTCGGGAACTAGAACGTATCCGCGACACCAATCTGGTGATGATCCTGCGCGGGTTGAAAGCCCAAAACTGGGGGGCAGGGGCGCTGTTGAACAACATTGACAGCAGTGCGAAAGAGGCCGAAGGACTGCCGGAACTCTCCGGTCTGGTGCGCACGCTGCACCGCACTGTGCCGCTTGATTGGCTGGATTACAATGGCCATATGACCGAATCCCGATACCTGCATGCCTTTGGTGATGCAACCGACCGGTTTATGGAAATCATCGGTTGCGATGCCGCTTATATTGCCTCGGGCGGCAGCTATTTTACAGCTGAAACCCATATCCGCCATCTGGATGAAACCCACGCCGGTGCAGAAATATACGTGGATACGCAGATGTTAAAGGGAGAAGGCAAGAAAATGCACCTGTTTCACCGGATGCACCATGCAGACGGGCGGTTGCTGGCCACGGGGGAACATTTCCTGCTGCATGTGAGTTTGAAAACCCGCCAATCCTGCCCACCCGCGCCGCATATCGAGGCAAAACTCCGTGAAATTGCGGCCAATCATGCGGCATTGCCAATACCGGAAGGGGCCGGACGTGCGATTACAAAGCCTTAGATTTGCAATGTATACCACGGTATTCAATAAGGGGTGATGTCACTCTGGATCCCGATCACAATTGCGGCGGCCTTTAGCCAGAACCTGCGTTTTATGCTGCAAAAGCATCTAAAAGCGACGGGGCTGTCAACGGCCGGCGCGACCTTTGCGCGGTTTTTATATGCTGCGCCATTGGCGGCGGCGTTGCTGGTGGTTTATTCGGGCGTTACCGGTGCGGCTCTGCCGCCGCTATCCCCGCGTTTCGGGGTATTTGCATCGCTCGGCGGGATGGCGCAAATTTTGGCGACGATGCTGGTGGTGGCATTATTTGCCGAACGGAATTTTACCGTGGGCATTACTTTCAAAAAAACCGAAACCATTCAGACCGCCTTGTGGAGCCTGTTGGTTTTGGGCGAAACCCTCTCGGGGAACGGGTTGGTTGCCATTATGGTAGGTTTGTTCGGGGTCATCGTGCTGGCGGACCCGCCGCGCAGCAGTGGGCTGGTTTGGCATCAACGGGTGTTCAACCGTGCATCTGTCTATGGCATCGGGGCGGGGGCGTTATTCGGGTTTTCCGGCATGGCCTATCGCGGGGCGTCTTTGGCGCTGGGGGATACGGATTTCTTTTTGCGCGCGGTTTTCACGTTGATGTGCGTGACCGGATTTCAGACCCTTGCCATGGCGCTCTATTTACGTTTGCGTCAACCCGGCGAAATCGGCCGCGTTGCCCGTCACTGGCGGGTGACGGGATTGGTCGGGCTGACAGGAATGCTCGGCTCGCTCGGCTGGTTCACCGCGTTTACCTTGCAAAATGCGGCATATGTCAAGGCCTTGGGGCAGGTCGAGCTTTTGTTTACTTTTTTCGCATCCTATTTCATCTTCAAGGAACGCAGCAGCCCGCGCGAATTGGTCGGGATCGGTCTGGTTCTGGTGAGTATTGTCTTGTTAATTCTGGCGATTTAGGCGCGACGCAGAACAACCGATCCTACGGAATACCCGGCGCCAAAAGAGCAGATAATCCCCAGATCACCGGTTTCGAAATCGTCTGAATGCTTGGAAAACGCAATGATCGATCCGGCAGAGGACGTGTTAGCATAGTCCTGCAAAATATTGGGCTGTTCATGGGGTTCCGGCACCCGCCCGAGGACCTTCTTGCCGATGAAATCATTCATGGCCTTATTCGCCTGATGCAGCCACATGCGTTTGAGCTGATCCGGCTGAATACCCTCTTGTGCCAGATGGTCCTTCATGTGTTTGGAAACGATGGGCAGGACCTGTTTGAAAACGGTGCGTCCGTTTTGCATGAACTGCATGTCGCGCCGGTCTGCAACCCCATCGGGGCGGGAACGGCGCAAAAAGCCGTTGTTATTCCGGATGTTGTTGGAAAATTTGGTCAGGCATTTGGTTGACAGAATTTCAAAATGACCGGATTTAGCGGTGTCTTTGCGTTCGATCACCGTGGCGGTGCAGACATCCCCGAAAATGAAATGGCAATCGCGGTCGCGCCATTCCAGATGGCCCGAACAGATTTCCGGATTGACGACCAAAACGGCCTTGGCGGTTCCTGCACGCACCATATCGGCGGCGGCCTGAATGCCAAAAGTGGCGGATGAGCAGGCTACGTTCATGTCAAAGGCAAAGCCCTCGATTCCGAGCAGGTCCTGAACTTCGATCGCTACAGCCGGATAGGCGCGCTCCAGATTGGAAGCGGCGACAATAACGATGTCGATATCGGCGGGGGTTTTATTTGCGTCTTTCAGGGCTTTGCTGCAGGCATCAAGGGCCATTTCTGCCATGATCCCCGGTTCATCATCGCTACGCTGGCGCAATAGGGGGTGCATGACTTTGGGGTCCAGAATACCGGTTTTATCCATGACATGCCGCTGATGGATGCCGCTGGCGGAGACGATGAAATCCACGCTGGAATGGCCTTTGGCAGGCAACTCCCCGGCTTTGATTGCGGCAGCATTTTCAGCATTATACAGATCGGCATAGGCGTTGAATGCGACTACCAGTTCTTCGTTTGTGATTGTTTGCTCCGGGGTAAAGACCCCGCTTCCCGAAATAACTGGTTGGTACATATTGCTCTCCTTGTCGATGTTGGACAACAAGGCCAATTGTTGAGGGGAAGGTCAAGGGAAAACCGGTCCCTGGAGGGGAATCTTACAGCACACCGGCCTTGCGAAGGGCAGGGCTATAGCTGCGAGAGACCGGCACATCGCTGCCATCCGACATGCGCAGCCAGATTTTGCGATTGCGTTTGATCACACCTTTGACCTCTTCCAGATTGACCCAATGGGAACGGTGAACCTGCTGGCCGTTGGTTCCGGAGAGCATTTCGGTTGCATCGCTCAACCGCATCAGCAGTAATTTGGCACCGGTATCGGTGTGGACTTCTACGTAATGATCCGCGCTTTGCAATCGTACAAGTTTGTTGCCGCTATCCGGTCCCAGTTTTCGAAGCAGGTTGCGAATGGATCCCATTCGGGAAGCCGCAGAAATCTGGTCGCGCACGGCTTCCGTGCCGCGCAGAATAAAGAAGAAGACCGGCATCAGAAGCATACCGACCATGAGGTTCAACATAAACCAGCGGCTGTTGATCTGGGTGATTTGGCCGGATGTGGTATCAATCAAAAGATACATAGCCACAAGCGATACCCCGCCCAGCCCGACAAAGGCCAAAGACACAATTGCCATCAGGTGCGTGGGCTGCCAATCGGGATAGACCCGCTTTAG
>JALWOO010000388.1 GCA_027083485.1 Amylibacter sp.
GAGCCAAGGCGCTGGCGGCGCGCGGGGTTGCGGATTTCAAAAGCGGTATGCCCGCTTTTGAGGAAACGCTGAGTGACGGGGAAATTCGCGATATCTGGGCTTTTATCAAATCCACATGGCCCCCGCAGGCCCAGGCGGTACAGGCAGAGCGCACCGCCGGGGAGGAGTAGGGTCAGGCGACGGTTGCCGGATAACCTTCGTCGGCCAATGTCTGTATAATCACGTCTTCGCTCAAACTCGAGGTAATCTCTACGGATTTGGTCTCCAGATCCGTGTTGACAACGGCATTGGCATCCAGATTGCCAATGGCTTTTTCAATGGCGGCTGTGCAGTGGCCACAGCTCATGTCGGGTACGTTCAATTTGGTCATGGATGTCTCCTGTTACTGATTTGGGAAAGGAGCTAAGGCTTCCCCCGCCGGAAGGTCAAGCGCGGTGGTAAAATAAATTTGTTGCAATAATATATTTAGCTTTCCCTTGACCTTCCCCCTACTGGAACCCCTATCTGAGGTATAGAAAATAGACATTTACCCAAGGGTGGTCACGATGGATTCGCAACAAACAGTAACTTTTCAAATCGAAGGCATGACCTGTGCATCATGTGTGGGGCGTGCGGAACGGGCTTTGGCAAAGCTGGATGGGGTGAGCAGTGTATCCGTCAATCTGGCCAATGAAACCGCGCAGGTGACTTATGCGGCACCTGCGGATATTGCCGCGATGCTCGCCGCGCTGACAGAGGCGGGTTATCCGGCGGCAACGCAAGAGGTAACGCTGAACGTAGAGGGCATGACCTGTGCGTCCTGCGTTGGCCGTGTGGAGCGCGCCTTGCTCAAGGTTCCCGCTGTGCTGGAGGCTTCCGTCAATCTGGCCACGGAAACCGCAACTGTGCGCTATGCGGAGCGGGCCATTGCCCCGCGCGACATTGCCGCGATTGTGACCGAAGCCGGTTATCCGGCCAAGCTCAAGGACGCGGAAAAGCCCCGCGACATGAACCGCAAGGCCAAAGAGGCCGAGCATATCAAAACCATGCTGATTATTGCAGCTGTGCTGGCGCTTCCGGTGTTTGCACTGGAAATGGGCGGGCATATTTTCCCGGGATTCCGTGACTTTATCAATGGCACCCTGGGCGAACAAAATAGCCGGCTTTTGCAATTCGCCTTGACCACGGTTGTGTTGTTCTGGCCGGGGTTGTCGTTTTATACCAAGGGTTTTCCCGCCTTGTTCAAGGCGGCTCCGGATATGAATTCCCTTGTGGCGCTGGGGACATCGGCGGCTTACGGGTTTTCGCTGATTTCAACTTTTGCGCCTTCCCTGCTGCCGGCGGGCACGGCAAATGTCTAT
>JALWOO010000389.1:0-697 GCA_027083485.1 Amylibacter sp.
CCTCGGGGCGGAAACGATGTTTGCGGGCTGTGTTGTCATCTGTGGTCTTTCCGGATGGCACTGCCTTTGGGCTGGCCGATAGTTTCAATGGTATTTTGCAAGACTCGGGCTTTGTCCATATCCGCTTGGGGAAAAACCGACAGATCATGCGCGGCGCTGCGCCCTATGGTCGAGGGGCGCACAAGGCCTGCCGGCAAGGGCCGCTCCCCGCCATAGCCAAGAAAGCGCTGAATTCGCTGCCAGTGTTGTTCGGGGCGGGCGCAGAAATCCTCGTAATCAACAGCCAGAAAACGCCCCGCCATATGCCTTTGCCCATAATCAAGCGCCGCCTGATTGGCCGCAGCCCAATAGCGCAGCTGGTGCAAAGGCAGCGGGGTTTCCTCCCCCTGCGCAAGCCCGAACAAATAGGCCCAATGGCGCGCCTGCCATGTGTTGTTGCTAAAGGCCATATCCAGCCCGTTACGCACCACATGGAGATACCGGAAGCCCGGAATATGCCGGTCCAGATCGGACAGGAAAATATGGGTGTTGGGTTCTTTCCACCCCCAAGGCCGCCCCGCAACATCCGCCGATACCGTACTGGCGATCAAACTGTCCGCATGGGCTGCCTGTGGCCCGCATTGCCACGTCCCAAACGGGGGCAAATCCGCACGCAACCGTGCAAGCAAACCCTGTTCGGAAGGCGTCACCCCCGCCG
>JALWOO010000389.1:707-1338 GCA_027083485.1 Amylibacter sp.
CATCCGCAGGATCAAACCTCTGCGGATTGGCAGGCGCACACCATTGCGCCCGCTTGAAAAGCACCGCAAACCACAGATTATCCAGTGACGGATTCAGGCAATCCCCCATATGAACACCGGCCGCCTGCAAAAGAGCGGCAAAAACCCGTGTCCCGCTACCGCCAAGCCCGCCAATTGCAATCGGTGCTGAATTCATCCTTTCGGGGACCATAGATCAGGGTCACAAAGGGCCACGCTCCCCGCAACCGGCAATGCTAATTGCCCAAAGGAAAGGGCTACAGAGGGGGAAGAAATGGATAGCATTGCTTACTCTTTTTGAATGTGTGAAGGGTAGCAATCACGGCAGACCCTGACAAGGCATTTTCACCCACCAAAGCAACTTATAAGTTAGCTGGCAATTTCAAGCCATTGCCCAATTCGTAAATTTCACACTCTGATTATCAGGTATTATTGGTAGTGTATTTTTTGTAAATTTTCGGACATATTCGCATATATTTTTATATATAATGATATTTTTTCTTAAGCTCTTGTTTTCAGTTTCGAAGCTCGGTATCTCTAAATCCCGCTTAAATAGTAAGGTGCGTGTACAAATGAGCTCTCCGGCAGTTGCAATTCTGGGCATGCATCGCAG
>JALWOO010000390.1 GCA_027083485.1 Amylibacter sp.
GGCTTTGCCCGCGCGATGCTGGACGAAATGCAGCGCGGATTTGTGCCTTTTGCATTGGCAAACCGCCGTGCTTTGGCGGCGGGGGGCAAGATTTTCACAACAGAGGTTCTGGGCGGGGAGGCAAGCTTTCTTGCACGCCCCTATCCAGAAGAAGCCTGCCAAATGGTGCGCGACCATGCGCAGCGTTTGCGCGCACTTGGTTGCAATCCGGATGCAGCGTTTGCAGATTGGGGGCTAGACAGGCTTTATTCTGCTTAATGCACCACCCGTTCTACGGCGCGCATCATGCCGAGCGATTTGTCATAGACCAGTTTCAATATGCGCCGTCCCGCCGGTTGGCTGGCAAGGCGGGGGATACCGCGCACGGTTGCGGCGGCGGCGGCTGTCGCCAGAAAACCGCGACGGCTCAGGTTCGGTGTAGGTGTTGGCATAGTGACCTCCTGCAATAGTGTTAGTTCATACGTGGGGATTGGCGGGGATTTTGACAAGGGCAGGCATCACTTTCCCCTTGTTTACAAAGGCTGAATAATGTCATTTGGGCGGGTCATTAACTGCGGGAAATCCCATGCCCATCTATACCGATCTTGTCAATTCCTTGCCTGCAACCGTGCCTTTTGTTGGCCCGGAAACGCAGGAGCGGGCCTCTGGTCGCAGCTTTGTTGCGCGGCTCGGGGCCAATGAAAATGTGTTTGGCCCGTCGCCGATTGCCATTCAGGCGATGGCGCAGGCGGCAGCGGAGTGCTGGAAATACGGGGATCCGGAGAACTTTGACCTGCGCCACGCGCTGGCGGCGCATTTGCGGGTGGATATGGAAAACATCGTGGTCGGCGAGGGCATCGACGGCCTGCTTGGCTATCTGGCGCGCATGATTGTGGAACCGGGGGTCAAGGTCGTGACCTCTGCCGGCGGGTATCCGACATTTAATTACCATGTTAACGGCTATGGCGGCGAGGTTGTAACCGTGCCGTTCAAGGGCGATTTCGAGGATCCCGAAGCCCTGATCGCCAAGGCCGCCGAGGTCGGCGCGCGCATGGTCTATATTGCCAACCCCGACAACCCCATGGGCACCGTGCATAGTGCCGAAGCGATCCAGCGGATGATTGATGCGGTGCCAGCGGATTGCCTGCTGGTGCTGGACGAGGCCTATCTGGAATTTGCGCCCAAAGGCACCGCCCCCGAGATGCAGGCCGACAACCCGAATGTGATCCGGTTTCGCACCTTTTCAAAGGCTTATGGTATGGCGGGCGCGCGGATCGGCTATGCCATTGGCGCGCCGGAACTGATCGCGAATTTTAACAAGGTGCGCAATCATTTCGGTGTATCCCGTATTGCACAGGCCGGTGCGCTGGCAGCCCTCAAGGATCAGCGGTATTTGCGCGAAGTGGTGAAACTGGTGGAACAGGGCCGCGCGCGGATCGGGCAAATCGCCGAGGGGCAGGGGCTGTCGGTGGTGGCTTCAGCCACCAATTTCGTGGCCATTGATTGCGGGCGGGATGCGGATTATGCCAAGCGGGTGCTGACCCATCTGGTGGACAACGGCATTTTCGTGCGCATGCCGTTCAGCGCGCCGCAAAACCGCTGTATCCGCCTGTCGGTCGGGGCAAAATCCGATCTGGATATGTTCGAACTCTATTTTCCGCTGGCTCTGGAGGCTGCTGATGACTGATTACCCGCGTGATATGATTGGCTATGGTGCCAATCCCCCCGCTGCAAACTGGCCTGACGGTGCCAAGGTTGCGCTGAATTTTGTGGTGAATTACGAAGAAGGCGGCGAAAACTGTATTCTGCACGGGGATGCGGCCTCCGAGGCATTTTTGTCGGAAATCGTCGGGGCGGCTCCCTGGCCCGGCCAGCGCCATATGAATATGGAATCGATCTATGAATATGGCTCGCGTTCCGGTTTCTGGCGTTTGCATCGCATGTTTACCAGTCGCAACATGCCGGTGACGGTGTTTGGCGTGGCAACGGCGCTGGAACGCAATCCGGAAGCGGTGCGGGCGATGCTGGCGGCAGATTGGGAAATCGCCAGCCACGGGCTGAAATGGATCGACTACAAGGATTATACCTATGCGGATGAACGCAGCGACCTGAAAAAGGCCATTGCCATTCATACCGAGGTCACAGGCACCCGTCCGGCGGGGATCTATCAGGGGCGCACGTCGCTCAATACCCGCGATATCTGTGCGGAACTGGGGTTTGAATACAGTGCCGACAGCTATGCGGATGAATTGCCCTACTATGAAAACGGCCAGTTGATCGTGCCTTATACGCTGGATGCAAACGACATGCGCTTTGCCACGCCGCAGGGGTTCAATTCCGGTGATCAATTCGAAACCTATCTGCGCGATAGCCTTGATGTGCTGCGGGCAGAAGGCGGGCGGATGATGTCGGTCGGGCTGCATTGTCGTCTGGTCGGGCGCCCCGGCCGCGCGGCGGCTTTGGGCCGGTTTCTGGAGTATGTGGCCGGCTTTGATGATGTCTGGGTGACGACCCGTCTGGATATTGCGCGCCATTGGCGGCAATACCGGCCTGATCCCGACCATTAGAGTGTTTCGTGTATTGGCCTGGCGGTGGTGGCGCTCCCGAACGAATATATTAGCAGCAAGGATAGCTGCCACCACCAACAGACCTGCAGAGGCGTTGATTTTCAGAACTCCCCATATGAACAGTCCCTTTTGTCATCCTTGGATGATGGAAGGGCGGTTCGGATCAGCATTCCCAAATCTGAAAATGCTGTGGATGCCTTGAAATGTAGGATACTCGTTACGTGGTGTATTACTTGCTTTCACTCAATAAACAACGCTTGCGCTTACAATTAGTTCAATTATTACTTATAAATCAAGTAAATAAAAGTTTATACATGTATAGTTTCCGCTTGGGAAACAGTTGGCAAATCCACGGTGGATTGTCCCCGTTCTTTCCGTGGATTATCACGAAATCATGAGAAGGTAATCACGCTACCGTGAGCTTTTGGCGAATCATTCAGAGAGTGCAGGCGGCTTTACGCAAGCATATAGAGTGGGTAAGACCTAGGGGCTAAGAACAAGGTAACAAAAGATGAACTATACATATCCGGTGCCTGTTGGCGGTCTGCCGCCACAAGGCGAGATGGTCGGACGGCAAGCAGTTTTTACTGATGCCTATGCCTTTATACCCCATGAGGTGATGACCGATATTGTCACCAGCCTGTTTCCCGGTTGGGTCAATACCCGAGGCTGGATTATCGCGCGGCCTTTGTCCGGTTTTGCGGAAACCTTTGCCCAGTACATCATGGAAATCGCGCCCGGTGGCGGCAGTGAAACACCCGAACCGGATACCGGTGCAGAGGCAGTGTTGTTTGTGGTGTCGGGCGCGTTAACGCTGCTGCTGGATGGGGACGAACATGTGCTGGCCGAAGGGGGCTATGCCTATCTGCCGCCCTCTGCGCGCTGGGCGGTGCGCAACGGGACCGATGAAACCGTGACCTTTCACTGGATTCGCAAACGCTATCAGCCGGTGGCGGGGCTGTCCGAACCGGATGTGCTGATTACCTCGGATGCACAAACACTCCCGACGCCGATGCCGGACACGCCGAAATGGTCTACCACGCGGTTTGTTGATCCTGCGGATTTGCGCCATGACATGCATGTCAATATCGTCACTTTCGAAGGCAAAAGCATGATCCCGTTTCCGGAAACCCATGTGATGGAACACGGGCTTTATGTGCTGGAAGGGCGGGCGGATTATTTGCTCAATACCGATTGGGTCGGGGTAAAACCGGGTGATTTCATGTGGTTGCGCGCCTTTTGCCCGCAGGCCTGTCGCGTCGAGGAAGGCCGGTTTCGCTATCTTTTGTACAAGGATGTGAACCGGCATGTGGAGCTGACCCTATGATCCGCGTCGAACCCCTGACAGCCGCCGCTTTTGCACCTTTTGGCCAGGTGATCGAGGCCGGTATCGGCAAGAGTTTCGACATCAATGACGGCTTTACCACCCGCCATCATGCCTTGGCGCGAGCCGAAACCGATGCGGATGTCATTCTGTCCATTTTCGAAGGCCGCACCCGCCCGCTGACGGTTGGTATGTTGGAATGCCACCCGAAAGGATCACAGGCCTTTGTGCCGCTGAACGGACGGGACTGGCTGGCGGTGGTGGCGCAAACACCGGAAGCGGATGCCTGTCGGGCGTTCTTGTGCAAAGGGCATCAGGGCCTGCAATACGCTACCGGCGTGTGGCACCATCCGCTGTTGGTGCTGGAACAGGCGCAGGGCTTTCTGGTGGTGGATCGCGACGGGCCGGGGGAAAACCTGCAAGAGGTATTCTTTGACCAGCCCCTAGAAATCATGCTCTGATATCACCTTGGCTGCGGCCTCGATTGCGCCGCTGCCATGGGGAATCCCCAGTGCCTTGAGGCCGGCATCCATGGTGCCGATGGTGCCCATCATCATCGGAATATTCAAATGCCCCATATGGCCGACCCGCAACATCGCATCGGCGGGGGGCCAGCCGTATTCTTCTGTTCCCAGCCCGATGCCCAGCGTCAGCCCGCCTTTTTCCTCGCACCACGCGCGCAGGCGTGCGGCGTTATCTGCTTCGCTGATCAGCGTGGTTACCGCGCGGGAGCGTTCCGCCGGATTGACAATATTGGGGCGCAGCGCTTCCGGCCCCCAGACATCCACCGCGGTCCAGAGCGCCCGGGCAAAGGTGTCGTGCCGCGCCCAGGCGTTTTCAAGACCTTCTTCATACAAAAGCATATCCAGCGATTCGCGCAGGCCAAGCAAATGATGCGTGGGCGGCGTGCCCCCGAAGCGTTCATAGAACCGTTTGGGGTGGGCGCGGGGCTGCCAGTCCCAGTATTGCGATACCAGATTGGCGGACTTTCGCGCCAAAGCGGCCCGATCTGTAAAAAACACAAACCCCAATCCAGCCGGTACCATCAGCCCTTTTTGGCTGCCGGAAACCATCACATCAACGCCCCATTTGTCCATTTCAAAGCGTTCACAGCCAAGCGACGCAATGCAATCCACCATGAACAGGGCCGGATGGTCGCTGGCGTCGATGGCTTTGCGCAGGGCCGGAATATCGTTTTGAACCGATGATCCGGTATCGGTTTGCACGGTCAGCACTGCTTGAATGTCAAAGCTGCTGTCCTGTTTCAGGCGGCCGGCCAAAACCTGCGGGTCCGCAGCACTTGCAGGGCCAAAATCCAGCACTTCCACATCAAGCCCCATTGAACGGGCCAAATTCGCCCAGCCATGGCCAAAAATTCCGGTACCAAGCACCAGAATTTTGTCCCCTTTGGAAAAACAATTGGCCAGCGCGGCTTCCCATGCGCCATGCCCGTTGGAAATGTAAATCACGCCATGCCCTTTGGTGCGGGCCAGTTTTTGCAGGTCCGGAAATATGGTTTTTGCGCTTTCCACCATCTCGCCCTCGTAAATATTGGGCGATGGCCGATGCATGGCTGCCAGTACCCGATCCGGGATGATGGAGGGGCCGGGAATGGAGAGCTGCAGACGTCCGAAATTGAGGGCCATATTGGGTTCCGTTGTTTTGGTTGTACAATAGCTAACCGTGTATTCGGCAAGCGTCAAAACTTTTCGCTTGTGCGTTGGACATCCCTGTATGGCATGCTAAAAGGCAGGTCGAAATTGGAATGCGGGACTGATGAGCAAACCACAAGCGAAACAAATGA